>JBEKHQ010000010.1:0-14336 GCA_050012195.1 Bryobacteraceae bacterium
GTTTCTTGAAGCCCTGGCCAAGATCGACCGCGCGAGAGTTGCGCCGCCGGTCGAACCGACAACCGTGAGGGTATTCCCGATACTGTCTCAGGGCCCGATTGCGCCGAACACCAACCCTTACGTGAACCACTTGTTGACGGTCTACAGCCAGAGCCGACGAAGCAATAGTGGTGAGTTTCCGGCAAGCATGCATGAATGCAACTGAAGCGAGCTGATAGTTTGCACTGAAGACAGGAGGCCGGCAGCATGGCAGCAGGAGCAGCGAACCATCACGAGGATGTGGAGCAGTTGCGGCAGCGGTTCGTTGAGTTTCGTCAGGCACATGCAGTGCGGTCACGCCTGCCAGAAGAGTTGTGGACCGGCGGCAGCGAAGCTGGCGCGGCGGGACGGGATCACGGCGACGGGGAGGCGCTGGGGTTGGACCGGCCGAGCCTGCAGAAGTGGACCGACCGATTGGAGCCGCGCCCTTCCATAAAAGCGCGTAAGCCCCCGCGGCGGCAGCTGAATTCGATTGCGCCGGAACCAAATGGCAGCATTTCGCGCGGGCCATTCGAGAATGCGGCCGCCTGTATCGCGTACGCGAAGGACAGCCACTGAGCACCAGTCAGAACTTTTTCATTATACGATCCGCACATCCAGCACCGGCCAAGGGAGCGGTTTATGAGACGCTTACGTCAAGCAGCAATTATTGTTCGAGCGTGACCTTGTCTCGTGACGAGGGTACATTATCGGTCTTGCTTAGCACCGGGGATTATAATGACTGCGAACACCGGTAGGAGCGCTTAAATAAATGTCCTGGGCTGAATTTGCGATCTTGTACATCGCTGCGCTGCTTGGCGGAATTGCGGTAGCGCCCTACACTCTGCGGCTGATTGAATCATCGGGTAAGCCAATCAAAGTATCGCGGCGGAAGTTGATGCTCCTTTCAATTGTGCAGCAAGCGGCTCTTTATGCCGGCGTGGTCGTCGCAGGGCTATATGCGTCGCGAGCCGTCGGGCTCGGCGCACCTTATGTCGAGTGGGCTGTTACAGGCCAGGCCGCCGAAAAGAACCTGGCTGATGCGGTACGCTCGGCGCTCCTTCTTGGCGCAGTAATCGGAGTCGTGTTGCTGACGCTCGACATATTCCTGTTACCACGATTTCCCGCGCTGCTTGAGATGGCCCGTAAGACGTCCCTGTGGGAGAACTTCACCGCCTCGTTCTATGGTGGACTGAATGAAGAATTTCTTTTCCGTCTGCTGGGACTCTCTGGAGCAGCCTGGCTAATCTCCCGATTGTGGCACACGCCGGCTGGCCGACCAATCGAAGCGGTGTTCTGGATGGCGAACGGGGCGATGGCTGTCCTTTTCGGCCTTGGGCACCTTCCTGCGGCACTAGGAATCGTAAGACAGATAACTCCGCTTTTGGTCATTAGAACATTGGTCCTGAATTGCCCCTTGGCCCTGGCGTGCGGCTGGTTGTTCATAGGGTTCGGCATCGAAGCTGCGGTGATCGCGCACTTTACGGCTGACATCGTTTACCACGTTGGCGGGACGATCCTGCTACGGACGAATGATCGGTCCAACATTCTGCCTTGGTTATCAGTCCGACGCCGGTGAGTTTCAGCGCAAAGCGATCAGTGCGCCGGTACGGCATGTAGGCGTCTTGAAGCACGATGTCGATCTCGCGGCAGCCGGGCAGCTTCCAGTAACTGCTCCCGCGCTTCTCGCTTCGCTGCGCCGGAGTTCACCTCCCGAACTTGCAACGCGATCGTCCAACCACGCCGGGTAGCGTACTCCCGCATGGCCCGACTCTGCATTGCCAGCGTCTGCTGATCATTCGTCGAGACACGGGCATACAGTCCCGCACGAAACATTTTCGCTGGTTTGCGCGACTGGCCAAAAACGTCGTTGGATATGGCTCTAGAGAGCCTGATTTTTCGGCCATTCCAGGATCTTACTTTATCCAGGCCGCAGAGGATGGTTTTAGGCCGGGTGCTTCTGGTAATTCCAGGGCATCCATGCAGCGGGATTGGCCGCCAGTTCGGCGGTGTGGCGCTGCAGCTGGCTGAGGTAGTCGAAGGCATTGGCGCCCGCCAGTTCGCAAGAGTGGATCAGGCTCATGAACAAGTCGCCCACTTCCGAGCCGTGCAGCGTGCGATAGAACAAGGCATTCTTGCGATGCAGCACCGCGCGTTTGAGCGCGCGCTCGCAAAGGTTGTTGTCCAGGGGCGCGCCCGCTTCACGCAGAAACGCCGTCAACCCTTTCCAGTGGCGTAGGAAATAGGTGATGGCTTTGCCGAGGCCCGAGTTGGGCTCGACGAGATGCTGTGCGAACTGAGCTTCCATCCACTGCTGCAGTTCTTCCATCACCGGCTGGCTGTGCTGTTGGTGGAATAGCAACCGCTCCTGCGGCGACAGATTGGCGGCGCGGGCTTCCGCATCATATTTATAGACGCTGCCCAGGGTTTCCAAGACATAGCGGCATGCCTCCGGAAAGTTGGCCGCAACTTCCACGAACTGGCGGCGTCCGTGGGCCAGGCAGTTGGCGAGCAGGATCTGGGCGCCGTCCTCCAGCTTCGGCGTGTTGCGCGACAGAGCGTCACACATTTGCACCGGCGCAGCGAGTTGGCCGGCGCGGTGATCCAGCACGTCGCGCAGGTTTTCACCCGCATGCTGGCGGCCCGTGAAGTACAGTGCGATCCGTTGCCCTTGCTGAGTCGACAGGATGCCGCTGGTAAACACCCCCGTGCGCTCGTCCGACGGTTCCCGCGCCAGGTGCAGCACGCGCATGGAAGTGTCGTCGTTGTGCAATACTTCACCTTGCGCCGCCTGCCGGATCAGCTCGTCACGTGCGGCTTGGATCAGTTCGGCGGCTTCTTCTACAATCTCCCACTGGGTCGAAGCCGGCAACGGAATCCCCAGTAACTGTTCCAGCTTTTCGAGGCGATAGAACGGCATGCCGCTGCCGTACTTGAGCAGCGCGATCATGGCCGCGGTCGTTTCGTCGTATTTTTCCGGGCCGATGCCTTCCGGTTCTTGCGCGGTGAACACCTCGCCGCACAGATTACAGCGCAGCCGGCCGAGTTCGTACACGGTGGCCTGAAGCGGAGCTTGTCCCACGAGACGCACCAGCACCCGTGGTTCTTTCTGTGGATACACTTTGCCCTTTTCGCAGCCCGGACAAGCGTCGCCGGCCTGCAGCGTGGGATGCGGAATCGCGACTTTCTCCGCGCCGGTATAAGACGAAGCGCCGTTGCGCCCGTGGCCTTTTACGGCCCCTGGATCATTCTTCGGCGCGGATGTTCCACGCGGCTAGCTTACGGAACGGAAGTGTTTGAAAGTTTGGCTCCCTAGCACAGATTCGAACCACGTTTCACGGCTCGGCCTTGCACCATTGAATCGGTCTGGGCCCCCGGCATGGATTCGAACCACGATTTACGGGTAGGCCCATTCCCTGAAAGCTCCGCCACGAGTGCCGGATGTGCCTGCGGGTTACCGTACCGGTCGTGGTCTAGTCCGCTTCGGGACGGCGCTTCTGCGAATCAAGCGGCGATCTAGAACTCGTGCGCGGCGCTCGGCGCGAATGGTCTCCTGGGCAATTTGCAAATCAGCCGCTTGCAAGGAACTGAAAAACAGTCTGGTGATATCTCGTTCGTACTCTTGCCGGGTAGCCAATTCGCGGCGTAGTTGTCGATCGGCGCGATCGAGTTCACCGTCGTCTAGGGCGACCAGAAAAAGGCGAAAAGCTCTCCACGCAGCGCAATCGAGCTGGTTAGTTTGCGGCATCAGTGTTCCTATTCGCTATCCGAGCCCTCGCCTGCGAGGGTCTGACAGGCAAGCAAAGAAAGTGCACGCCGCCAGCCCCTGGGGGGCTTAGCGGCGTGAGAGGAATTATTTGGAGGAGACGCGATAAGCGCGGGTACCGTCGGCAAGTTTGGCGGAGATGACGCGCAGGCCCATTTTCTTCTTGACCGCCCCGCTTAGGAAGCCGCGCACCGAGTGAGCCTGCCAGTCGGTGGCTTTTTGCAGTTGCGACAGCGAAGCGCCGCCAGGCCGTTTGAGGAGGGCCAGGATCTTGGCGGTCTTGGAGCCGCGCCGGGGTGGGCTCGTTGGCTTGGCCGGTTTGGCTTTGGTGTTCGGCTGTGTGGCGGAAGGCTGACTTGCACGCCGTTTGGAGGGGCGCGAAGGCTTGGTATCGGTGGCCGCGGCGGATTTGCTTGAGGGAATCATTTTGTTGCTCCTTTGTTTGGCCAGTGGGCCGCTGTCATGACATTCATCACTCGTGCTGCTCGGGAATGCAAGGCAATACTGTCGTGTTTGCGAAGATCTTGGCGAAGAAACGGGGATGTGGCCGGACCTTAGCCCATCCTGACGGCGAGCATCCGCTCGAAGAGCGCCTGTTGGCGGTCCCAGCGGGCGATGTCACGGAGCTCGCGCTCGGGTAGCGGCGTTTGGTGCTCGGACTGGCACGCGCCAGCTCGCCAAATCTTCACCCGTCCCGAGCGAACCTGAGCTTCGAGCTTGTGAGCGGGCGCAACCAAGCGCGCCAGACGTGGCGGGCGCAATGGGGATGAGGCGGCTTGGCTACCAAAATCCCCGCCGGCAACAATTGCGCCAGTCGTTCTAAGCGGAAGTCTAGGCCAACAAATCGCTGAACAGCTTTTTCTGCCAGGCCCAGTCCACTACTTTCACGATGGGACGTAGCTGGCGTTCGGTGATCGCATCAGGTCCAACGTGAGTCTCGGGCAGAAACAGGAGGGTCTCCTGGATTTCGGGCGCCAGGTTCGTCAGATTCATGATCTGCGTCATTCTCGGGCGGCTAATGTGTCCGGCTTGAGCCATGGCGGCATAATCGGCCGCCTGCCGCGCTTGGACCAACCGCTCGATTTTAATTGCGAGTGACATGAGTTTGCTGATTCGGGGAACTCGCCCCGAGCGGCACGGTTCGGGCTGCCGGACGCCGCGCCGATTCGGCGGCGGTAGAGCAAACTCAAACCGCGTGTCATTGCTGAGGACAACAGTAACCGTGCGCGTGTGGCTTGCATATAGCACACGTTCCAGTGCCGCACGAATCATGAATGCGCTCGGCTGCGGCCCTAGTCTCGGCTCCAGGTGCTGACGTAGCGAGGTCTCCAAGTCCTGGAGTGCGACTGGTCGCTGTCGACAGCCCTTACGTTGCCGGGCTTGAGGGCAGACGTAGTAAGTGTGGCGCTGGCCTCGTTTCCTGGTAAAGACTGCTACCAGCGGGGTTCCGCAATCGCCGCAACGCACGAGGTTTTCCAGTAGGACGTTCTGCTTATGGTGCCGCCGGCCCGATTGCGATGTGCGTCTCAACTCCAACCTCCGGTTCACTTTTTCCCAAAGTGCGACATCCACCATCGCTTCCTGCTCGCCCGGATACACCGTTCCCTTGTGTCGAATGCATCCTTTATATAGGACGTTGGCCAGAAGAGCCGAGAGGCCCGACTTCGAGAAGGGCTTGCCAATTCGAACTCGGCCTCCCCGGCTGACCCAGCTCTTGGTCAACAGGCCCCGTTCGTTGACGGCTTTTAAAGTCCGCGAGAGAGTTCCCAATCGCTCGGCAATCGAAAAGACCTCGCGAACACGCTGAGCCTCCTCCGGGTTGATAAGCAGCCTTCCACCGCGTGGGTCCACGTCGTAGCCCAGCACGGGAATGCCCCCAATCCACTTGCCCTTCCGGCGGGCCGCCGACAGCTTGTCTCGAGTTCGTTCGCCGATGATCTCGCGTTCAAACTGGGCGAACGACAGCAGGATATTCAAGGTCAGCCGGCCCAGCGACGTGGTCGTGTTAAATTCCTGGGTCACCGACACGAAGCTTACTCCCCGCTGATCAAATAGGGACATCACGCGTGCGAAGTCGAGCAGAGACCGGCTCAGGCGGTCTACTTTATAGACCACGATGCAGTCGATCTTTCCAGCGTCAATCGCCGCCAGTAGCTGTTGCAATGCCGGACGCTCCAGACTGGCTCCGCTATAGCCGCCGTCATCATAGCGATCCGGCAAAGCGACCCATCCGGACGATTGTTGACTTTTAATATAAGCTTCGGCCGACTGCCGCTGAGCGTCGAGCGAGTTGAACTCCTGCTCCAGACCATCCTCGGTGGACTTCCGAGTGTAGATGGCGCAGCGGAGTGGTTTTCTCAGCTGGTCTGCAATAGTCATTGTTCACCTTGCTCTCTCTTCAGCCCGAAAAACAAGTACCCGTTCCAACGCGTGCCCGTCACATGCTGGGCGATGGCGCTGAGCGATTGAAATTTACGGCCATCGTACTCGAATCCTTGCTCCAATACAGTCACGATGATCTCGCCGCCCTGATAGGCGCGCTTCAGTACGGTTCCGACCACCGGTATCCGCGAGTCGCGGTACGCACGAGGGCTAGCGCCATCGTCTGTTCCATCGAGCAGTTTCCAGAAGCGGCGAGGCGCTCGCAGCCGCAGATCGGTGTCCTGAGCTAGTTGAGCGGCGCGCTGGCGGGCGCGAGCGCTCAGCTCGCCCTCGGCCCGGGCCTGCAGCCTCCACGCAATCCGCCGAAAAAGATGTTGATGATTGGAGGAGGGCGATTCCTCGCCGAACAACTCCCGATAGCGTTTCTTCAGTTCCTTCATTTTGAGTTTCCGCAGGGAATCGATCTCCTGCCGTAGCGCGGCGTCCATGAGTTCCTTCCTTTCCGAGGGCAGCGCACATAGCCTGTTTACCTCAGAGTCCATGAACGCTCTCTCGGCGCCCAGAAAGCAACTCGGAGGAGAGGGTTTCCTCAGCTCCTCAGGCGATGTACTCTCGCCGGAAGCCTCCGGCTTCCCGCATCGGGAAAATGCAAGAGATCATATAGCCAAGGGCGTCACTTAGGTGCGTGCGCTTCGGATCGGACTTGTCGAGTTCCGGCTGAGAGTTGCCATGTTTGTCCTCGCTCCAGCCGATTTCCTCAAAGTCTCGAATCAGCTCCCGGCATCCCGGATCAATCAGGAGCCTCCGCTCGCCGAGGTGATTTCGTAAGGCCGCATTCAGGCAGTTCACCCGGTCTTTGATCAGCGGGTTGTGATTGTAATATCGATAAGAGATCCGGAACCGTCCTTCGTGTCTAGCCATACCCTCCTTGACGATCTGCCAGTCGGTTCGGGAGGCTGCGCTGTGCCGGTGCTCGCCGCTCGCGTCGCCGTAGATCCACAGTTCCTGGCCGCTGTAAAGTGGCCAAGAATTTATGCGGTCTAAGAAGGCCTCACAAGCAGCGAAAGTATTGGAATTAGCTAAGACGATCTCCTCCAGGACATGGACCGTGCCACTGACCACCTGCCCGATCACCGCGCACAGCGGGTTCACGTTAAAGTCCAGCGACCAGAACATCGGGTGGCCGGGCCGGAACTTGACCGGGGCTAGATTCTGGTCCCGTTCAAAAGCAAAGTAGGCTCGTCCGTTCCCCAGATGTTCGAAGCTGGCCTCGAACTCCTGGCGGTAAGTTCGTTCGTCCATTTCCCGGGCTGCCGCCTTCAGCTCGTCCGCTGAGACGTTGCCGCCTTCTAGCGTGCTGAAGTGGAACGCCGCCCAATCTTCCTCATTCTGGCGGGCGTAGTCGTACAGTTCATAGAAATGGTTGTATCCCTTGGGAGTTCCTATGAACAACGCTCGGCCCTTGCGATCGCTCAGCATCGGCCGCAACACCTCGGTCCAGGCCTGCGGAGCCATCGAGCTGTACTCGTCTAACACCACGAAGTCGAGACCCTCGCCGCGCAACGAGTCATAGTTGTCGGCGCCTCGCAACGCAAGGGTGGCGCCCCACGGTAACTCGATCCGCAGGTCGGTTTCGTACGCCCGAATCCGGCCGCACGGCCGCACCAGTTGCTTCAATCGCTTCCAGGCGACGTGCTTAGCTTGCCTGTAAGTGGGAGCCACATACCAAGACGTTCGATCCTCATGGCCCGCAGCGCGAAACATCTCTAGCAGCGCGATATTCGTCTTGCCGAACCTCCGACCGGCAACCAGCACCCGGAAGCGTCTATCGCTACGCAGAACTTGCCCTTGCAAGTGGCGTATCCGTACCTTGACTTGAGCTTGCGCGCCATATCGGATCATTGCGACGGTTCCTCGATCTGAATAACAAACTGGGGTGGGCCGAAGGAAGTATCCGGCGATGCCCTTTCCTGCCTGAGGCGTTCTGCCAGGTAGATGTTAGCCTTGGTATCGTTGCCCATGGCCTTTTTGTACAGCCCCGCCATCACCTGGGTGTAGGCTTCTGCCCGACCGAGGTCCAGCTCTTTGCGAAAATACTTCCGCAGCGTATGCGGAGCGATATCGAGAGCGTGGGCAATCTCTTCGTGCGGCAACAGAAGTTTCGAATAGGTCCGGACCGTTCGGCGTTGCTCATCGGTGGGACAAAAGGAGGGTCTTGCCATGTCTCATGCCTCGCTGTCTCGTTGTGGCTCTGGCTTGGCCTCGAAGGGTTTTCCATCCTGAGCCCTGACCACCTTTTGTCCAGTTCTGGCTTGCCAGCGCCGGACAGCCAGGTCCACATATACTGGATCGATTTCGATCCCGTAGCAGATTCGCTCTGTGGCGTCGGCTGCCATCAGAGTGGTCCCCGAGCCGAGAAATGGATCGAAGACCGCGTCGCCCCGAACGGTGTGATTCAGGATCGGCCGTTTGATGAGTTCGACGGGCTTTTGAGTGCCATGCCCGGTAACTTCTTCATCTCCGCCGCCGAATGGATTGAGATTGGGGATCTCCCACACCGTCGATTGGCCGCGGTCTCCGCACCAGCGCGCTGTGCTTCCTCGACGCACTGCATACCAGCAAGGCTCGTGGGCCCAATGATAGTGTCCGCGGCTCAAGGCGAAGTGCTGTTTCACCCAGACGATCTGGGCCCGGAGCTCGAAGCCCGCCGAGTGAAGTCCTTGGGCGACCTCGCCGGCATGAAGCCCCGCATGCCACACATAGACCACGTCTCCCGGAAAGAGACGATACGCCTCGGTCCAGTCGAAACAGTCGTCATGGTTGACTAGGCCGCGCTGGCGGGTAGCTCCGAGTCCGGCTCGCTCGCGCCACTGTGGGTCATATGAAACACCGTAGGGCGGGTCGATGATCATCACTCCGGGGACTACCGAATCGAGCAACTGTTTGACGTCGGCCGCTGACGTCGCATCGCCGCAAAGAAGACGATGACTTCCGCAGAGCCACAGATCGCCGGGCTTCGTCACTGCGGCTCCATCCAGCGGTGCGGGCGCTTGATCCTCATCGATTACCTGAGACCGGAACAACAGATCGTCGATCTCTTTCGCATCGAACCCGGTGACGGCCAGGTCGATTTCCAGTTCCTTGAGGTCGAGAAATTCCTGCCGGAGGAGTTCTTCATCCCAGTCGGCCCAGCTGGCCGACCGGTTGACTAGGAGCCGGAAGGCCTTTACCTGGCTAGGAGTCCACTCATCGCACCAGACCACGGGCACGCTCGTCAGTTCCAGCTTCCGGGCGGCCTTGAGCCTTAAGTGGCCATCGACCACCTCGCCGTCGTGGCGTGCCAGGATCGGAATCCGGAATCCATATTCTTTGATCGAGGCAACCATCCGATCGACGGCGTCATCGTTGCGACGCGGGTTCCTCGCATAGGGAATCAACCGTTCCACCGTGCAGTACTCCATCACAATGGGCGGGGCTTGTATGCTGTCCATATATTCAAGATAGAGGTGGAAAGTGGGAGTTAGAGTGGAAAAGTTGAGGAAATTACGGTAGGTTCTTCAGCGTGTTCTAACTCCGGCGGGCTCAACAGTTAGCGCCTACACGGAACCTCGCAAGCGATGGCGTGGAAAAGTAGGAGTAGCCGGGAAACCGTGTGGAGTTGAAGATCATCCTCGATCAAATCGCCCAATCGTTACAGAGAGGACTAGTCGGAACTTTTGGCTCTGCGTTTTGCCGTTGCATCAAACATTTCGAGAAGGTCCTCGATACGGCAGCCGACCATGTGTGCGATCCGTCGCAACACGTCCATTCCGCACTTTCGCTCGCCACGGAAGAGCGCGTAGATCACGCTCCGATCAACACGCAGTTCGTTCGCCAAGTCGATGCGAGATATCGCTCGATGCTTTAAATACGCGTTTAGAAGTTGGCGGACGTTGGGCTTAAGGGACTGCTTGGTCGCCCCTTCCACGCAGACGCGTAACTCCTCGGACAGGCGTTTACAGTAGGCCTCGTCATCCCATAAACCGCGCAGCTCCAATTGGGACTGAGAAATCACCGGCCGGCGCATTTCCGAATAAACGCGATTGGCGAGCTCCCGAAGGAGCGATTCCATGACCTCCGGCTCGGCCAGTGACTGTCCGTATTCTTGTGACGCTATCTCGAACAACTTTCGGCCATAGGCAACGAGAATCTCCTGCGCCCTGGGATGATGAGCCGCGCGTTGTCGATCCGCTAGCGGCAATTCCGCATAGAAAGCATCGAGAGCGTTGCGCGCAAGATTTTGGACGGCGAATCTTTCGCGGGCCATGCGCTCCTGGCTCTCCAGGCTCAGCACCGGCAAACGATAGGCTCGGTTCGACTCAGCCCGAGGTTTACGCTTCGCCATAAAAACATTTTATAGCATTATTGTAGTGAACGGTTTGCTGGCGGTTTTTCAGGTGAGAGGCTGTCGCGCCGCACAGTTAACTCCCGTGAGAGTTACTCCCTCCTCGGAATCCCCAACGCCTGGCTCGCGGGTTCACGATTGGGCACGATGATCCTCGGTTATCGCCTTATATTCGCCCGGAAACTCCAGCGAGAGAGGAGCCGAACCCTCAAGAACCCCAATAAAAACGGACCTCCCGCGGTGAACAGCCGGGGTTTTTGCCCTGCCGAGGCCTTCTATATATATACAGGGCAAAAACCCCGCCACCACTCTCTGAGACTGAGAGCGGGCTGCGCACTGGGGAGCCAGACTATTTCCCCTAAGCCTTGCGGCTGAAAATCCCACGCTTCAACTTAGTGGCGGGCTTTTGGTTGCGGCCAGCTCGACTACCTCTTCGCGAGCGTCGCGGCACCCATCGCCGCCAAAAATCGCGACGGTGCCGGCGTCATTAATCATGTCCGCGAGACGGCTCAGGTCAGAATTCGACGGACGAAGCACGGGCGCCGCAGGGATGCTGATCTGGGCCGGTTCGCCCACCGCCTCCGCAGCGGCGATATCCCCGGGAATCGAGAGCACCGTAGGGCCTTTCTCAAGGATCGACGTGCGTATGGCCGTACCGATGACGGCCTGAGCCTGAGCAGGATTCACTAGCCTGGCCGTGTAAAGAGACGCGGCTTGGAAGAACTGATAAGGATTCATCTCCTCCAGCGCAGACGTATCCATCAACATGGTTTCGACGTCGCCCGCGATCGCGATCACCGGAGCGCGCTCTTTTCGCGCATCCATCAGGCCGTTGAAGAGGTGGACAACGCCAGGTCCCGCTGTTCCGCATACGGCGACGGGTGCGCCGGTGAAGTAAGCATCTGCGACGGCGGCGAAGACGCCATATTCTTCATTTCGAACATGTACAAATTCGACGTTTCCGTTTCGGCGCAGCGCATCGATCACGGGATTCAAGGCGTCACCGACAATGCCGTAGCACCGTTTTACGCCGGCGCTGACAAGCATTTCCCATAAGACATCCGCAACGTTTCGGGCCATAGCAATCTCCGTTTTCTTTGAAAAATACATACAAGCGCGAGAAGCGCCCGGTTGTTAAGGTCTCGCTATCGATTTATTCCTCGACCCAGCTTGCTAACGAATGCCTCAGCGATTTCCGGCCTCGGCGTTCCGTCGTTAACAATCACGGTGTTTGTGATCGGCTTTCCATAAAGGGACTTGTCCCCGGATTCGTCCCATTTAATGGTTGCGCCATCAAGGCCGAAACCCGCAAACACGCCCTTGGTGCTGCCGAAAAAGAGGATCTGCGCATTGGAATCGCCATGGGCGGCCTTACCATTTCCCCAGGGCGCCGCAGCGTCCGAGCCGATCGCGAACCGGTCCGAAAGAAGCTTCGGCCGACGCGACCTGTCCATCGACAGTATTACGATGTCGATCTGTTCGGCGCCCAATTGAACACCAAGGCTACCCGTTTTGAAGGCGATTGCCCCCGGAGCAGACCATCCGGCATCGGTACGGCAGGAAATAAATCCACGCCCGAATCCTACGCCCACGACCGCCGCGCCCTTCTTGAAACCGGGAACAACCGCGATGCAGTCAGCGGAATCGATCTGCTCTGGCCGAATTCCATGGGGCGCTGTGGCTAACTTTGCGAAGACAGCCGCGGCTCGATCTAGCCGCGCTGTGGTTTCATCCGCCGCCCTGGCATATATTGCAGCCGCCGAGATCAGGAACAAGACTTTTGTCATCTTTACCATTTGTGAATGCTCCTTGGCCGGCCCGGCCGGTCTCGTAGAAAGAGAGCTCCCAACCTAGGATATTGTTGGTGACCGCTTCACTAGGCAGCGCACATTCGCGCCGAAGAGATGCGCCTGTCCTCAGGAAGCCGCTTCGCGCTTTCAGTATTCTCTTTCCTTCTCTTCGATTTGAATTCGGATAAGGCGTTGACGGAAACCCGTCAATTGCCAAGGATTGTCGCTTCGGGAAGCCTTTTCCTGGGCGGCCAAGTTGCTCTAAGAACAATGAGTTGGCAGCGAACTCATCTTGGACGCACAACTGCCTTTCCGCAGGTGGACTCAAATAAGGAGCTGATCAAACATGATGAATCCGCCAATGGCAAATGACCGCACTCCGCGTGAAGGCGCAGTAGTGATTGAACGATTTCTGCAATCGCCTAGCGAGGAATCGTTCACCGAGCTGTTCGGGGTCTTTACGCCCCAACTGGTCGCTTTCTTCCGCTCACGCGGTTGCCCGCTCGCCCTGAGCGAAGACCTCACTCAGGAGGTAATGCTGACGGTCTATCGAAAGGCTGCGCAGATTCGCGATCGATCACTCTTTCGCGCATGGCTATTCAAGATTGCGCGCAATGTCCTTTGCAGGCAATTCGGGAAGCAATCGCGTGAGGTGGAAACGGTTGACCTGGCGAACGTCGCGGGCTGTCTGGTTGCCTCGAGCAACCAACCGGCAGGCACCCGGGCATTCGAGTTTCACGATTGGATGGCGTTCCTGGAGTCACGCGAGCGTGAGGCTTTGACCTTGCGTTTTGTCGAGGAGTGGGAATATCACGAGATCGCGGCTGCGAAAAACATACCAATCGGGACGGTGCAGTGGCGCGTTTTCAACGCTAAGAAAAAGTTGGCTCCGTATCTGAGGGCGCATCAGATCTCCAGACGCCAAGCGGCCTGAACGCCGCAACCCTAGCACGACGGTGAGAATTTCCGTAGGTTAGCCGCAAGGAGGGATCGGAAAGCATCTTAAGGAATATAATACGAGGGATGGCCCCTCGTGGAGATGGCGCTGTCCGACAGGGTCAAACCTCCGACCTTCAACTTCTTGTTGACTCGGCTCCTAGCCTGATTCACACCGGCAGGCCGGACGGGCACCTCGATTTCTTCAATCAAACATGGCTCAGGTACGTAGGGCGGCCGCTGGAGGATTTGGAGGGCTGGAAGTGGACAGCATTCATCCATCCAGAGGATGTCCAAGGAATGGTGGAAAGCTGGCGCGCGTCCTTGGCCAGCGGCGAACCTTTCCTTGATGAAGCTCGCGTACTGCGCGCAGACAGCGAGTATCGCTGGATGCTGCACCACAAAGTGGCAGTGCGCGACGGGTCCGGGCGAATTGTGAAGTGGTATGGGTCGAGTATTGACATAGAGGACCGCAAGCGAGCGGAAGTGCAACTCCTGCGAAGTGCTCAGGAGCTCGAAAAAAGCGAATTTTATCTCGCCGAAGGGCAGCGGATTGCCCACATGGGTAGCTGGGCCTTCAATCCTGCCGGATTCGACTACTGGTCTCCCGAATTATTTCGGATGCACGGTCTCGATCCGGATCGCAAACCACCTACTGTTCAGGAATACCTGGCTTGCGTCCACCCACAGGACCGCGAGTCCATGGCGAACCTTATTAATGGACTGGCAGCGCAAGCTTCGACTTTCGATGCCACCACGCGCATCGTCCGACCCGATGGCAAGGTTCGATACATTCGCTGCGTTGGGGCTCCCGCCGACGGACACGAGAGCCCGACAAAGTACGTTGGCAGCGCCATAGACGTCACGGAGCACGAGCTCGCGACCCAGGAACTCCGGCGGCGCGAGGCCTATCTGGCGGAAGCCCAAAAGCTCAGTCACACAGGCAGTTTCGGGTGGAGACCGGATGCCGGAGAGATTGTCTGGTCAGAGGAAACCTACCGCATCTTCGATTATGAGACCACCGTAAAGCCGACAGTAGGCGCGGCGTTGCAGCGGATAC
>JBEKHQ010000011.1:0-14123 GCA_050012195.1 Bryobacteraceae bacterium
GCGGGCCAAGACGAGTCGGCATCGGGGCTCATCTCGAAAAGAATCGCCGAACTCGGGGACTGGCGCGGGGAAACCCTCAGCAGAATGCGCAAGCTCATCAAGGAAGCGGACCCGCACGTCGTCGAGGAATGGAAGTGGATGGGCACTCCGGTTTGGTCGCACGACGGCATCATCTGCACTGGCGAATCCTACAAGAATGTCGTGAAGCTCACCTTCGCCAAGGGCGCATCTCTAAAGGATCCAGCCCGTCTCTTCAACTCGAGTCTGGACGGAAACGTACGCCGCGCGATCGACATCCACGCGGGAGAAGCAGTTGACGAGTCCGCCTTTAAGGCGCTCGTTCGCGAAGCGGTCGCCCTCAACTCGACAGTTCTGGCAGGTCGAAACCTTCGAAGAAAGCGTAGTCCTAAGGGATTCCGCCCCTGAGCTTGAGGCGGCTTACACCTTCACCAGCATTTTGCCGGTGTTGTCCCCTTTGAGCATCCCGATGAACGCCTTCACGGTGTTCTGGAAGCCTTCCACCACTTCCTCGCGATGCTTCAGCTTGCCTTCGTGCATCCACTTCGCCATCTGCGCGATGCCTTCAGGCATCTTGTTTTGAAACCGGGTCACTATGAAGCCTTCCACCTTGAGTTGCCTCACCAGCACTGTGGCCAAGATTCTCGGCCCAGGCTCCGGCTTGTCCATGTTGTATTGCGAGATCTGCCCGCAGATCGAAATACGGCCGAAAACGTTCATCAGTGGAAACACCGCGTCGGTGATCGCGCCGCCCACGTTGTCGAAGTAGCAGTCGATCCCGTTGGGGCAAAGTTCCTTCAGCTTCGCGCCGTAATCGGAAACGGTTTTGTAGTTGAAGGCTGAGTCGAAGCCGAGGTCGTGCACCATCCAGTCCACTTTCGAGTCGGCGCCCGCAATTCCTACGGTGTGGCAGCCTTTGATTTTGGCGATCTGCCCCACCAGCGACCCGACCGCGCCCGCGCCGCCTGAGACCACCACCGTCTCGCCCGCTTTCGGGATGCAGATGTCCAAGAACCCGAAATAGGCCGTCATCCCCGGCATGCCGAGCACGCCCAGCGCAGTGGAAACCGGCGCGAGCTTGGGATCGAGCTTCCGTACGGCCTTGGCGTCCAGCGCCGCGTGCTCCTGCCATCCCCACTGTCCGATCACAAAGTCGCCGGTCGCGAAGTCGGCGCTCTTCGACTGCACCACTTGACCCACCGTTCCGCCCTGCATGACGTCCCCGATGTTCACCGGATCGGCGTAGGTTCGCACGCCTGTGATGCGGCCGCGCATGTAGGGATCCACCGAAAGATAGACCGTCTTGATTAGAACTTGTCCGTCCGCGGGCGCCGGCATGGGCGCGGTGGCGAGCGAAAAGTCAGATTCCTTGGGAAGCCCCACCGGCCGCGCGGCGAGCTTGAACTGGCGAGTCACACTGGGCAATGGTCCAACTTGGGATGCGGATGACATAGGCTTTCATTATCGCATCCGCGACGATTCGGCCGGCTCGGCAAGCAAGCGGAGCGAGAGCAGTTCGACACGCGATTCGCCGTAAGTATCCCAGTTCTGGATGACGAACTTGCCGACCCGCGTGAAATCGGCGATGGGAATTCGAACGGTTTGAGCGACCGTCTGTTGCACCAGCATCTTCCTGAATAGGAACTCGTTCCCTTCGAGGTTCAGGAGCCCGACGCCGACCACGCCTTTGCTGACCAACAGCTCCGCAACCAAAGCGTATTGCGAGGAACCGCGCTTGGGGCGATTCAAATAAAGTTCGGCGCCGTATGACCAGGGCTCCCGCGGAGCGAGGACCGTCGCTTTACCGGCTTTTGGGTTGATGAATCGAGACCCCCCGGACAGCGTGCTCTTCCTGCGATCATACCCTCCGCCAACTAGCTTCCAGTCGCCCAGAAACTCCGTATCGATTACGTGCGGACGCTTGGTCCAGAAAGTCCTCAACGCACTCCACGCGTCGCCGGGCAGAATTGCGGGTCGGTGCTTGCCAAATAGCCGTAGCTGAAGGGTCAGCTCGTCTTCAAAACGTTTGGGATGCTCGGCAAAACCCGAGTGGTCGGGCAATGATCGGTCGAAGATGCTTGTTGCGGCGTATGAAAATAGCGGATCTGCCTGAGTTAGCAGCGTGAGAATGAGATAGCTGTCCTGTGCAGTCTGCATGTCCGGACTTATCAGAAGATCCGCATGCAGCAGGTCTTTGGAGGCGACAAAGCAATTGGACGCGAACGCCCCGCTCACCGCGTTCCAGGAATCGAATGATTTGATCCCGAAGGCGTGGACGTTCCGGCGGTCCTGCGAACCTCGATCCACTTCGTGCGGGGTCGCCCTCTGCACGATGCCGCCGGAGTAGGCGAAGAAGCAATTCCGCGGCGCGCCGGGCCGGGGACGAAACAGCTTTTCGAAGTGATCGGAGAACCACCAGTCATCATCGTCCAGAAGGGCGAAGTACTCGCCGCGCACCGCGTTCAAACCAGCCCATAACGTAGCGGATCGGTTGCCCTCCCAACAATCGACAACATGAAATGATTCGATACGCGGACAACCAGTCTCTATCAGCGGAGCGACGTCAAGATTTTTATACCGGACGAGAATAACCTCAAATCGGCCGTAGGTCTGTCGCGAGATAGATCGGACCGCCCGCTCGACATATTGCAGCGGCCGAGAACCGCACCGAACGATCACTGAAACGAACGGGGAATAAATGCTTTCGGCTTTCTGCAGCTCATTCTTCTTGTCCGAGGACACTCTCACGTGGTGTTTCACCGCGTTTTCGAGCATGATCTCGGCGGCAAAAGTGGACTCAAAAATGGCCCGCGCGCGCCGGGCCTTCTCGATCGCAATCGCAGGGTTGCTATAGATAAGCTCCCGAAGCTTAACAATCGCGTCTCTCAGCGCCTGGTCCCCCAAACTCTGATCGAAATAGTAAACGCTGTCTCCGAAATGCCTGCGTATCCAAGGAGTGTCGCAGCACAGCGCGATCGCTCCGACGGAAGTGATTTCGAAAATACGGTTGGAGATGATGTCGTCCTCGAGATGTCCGTCCGACAACATGCAGAGGCCGATTCCGTTCGCGGCGTACTTCCGCTGCACGCTTTCGCCGTCAAAATCAACCGGCCCGCCATAGTTTTTCCGGTTGATGCGCGGCCAGGAACGCTCCGGACCGCAGATCTCGACTCCTTGGGCGTCGCTCAAGATGCGAAACAATTTCTCGCGCCGGTTGTCCCAGTTCGTTCCGAAATAGGTGATCCGGAGCGCCCGGCGCGCGGCGAGCGATGCGAGGTCCGCCGCTGCGGGCTGCCGCTGGCACGTGTTGTAGTAGTAGCCGATCGGCACGGGCCGGCCAGCTCCGAACGCCACATCGCGCAAGAACTTTTCCAACGTATCGGAAATTGTCAAGTATCCGTCGTAGGTGAGCAGATTTTCAAAACACTTCCGATCGGCGAGAAACTTGCCGCGGGGCGAATGGATCACCCCGTAGTGCGGCACGTCCGCCAACTTCGGCCGCGTGGCAGCGGCGACCAGCACGAAATCAGGCGCGCAAAGCTCGATCTCATCGCTGGTAGCGCAGTGAACCAGTTCGTGACCGATTCGCTGGGCGGCCACCCGAAGCGAAGCAAAGGCCTGATTTTCCGCGGCCATGACACAAGGATTCAGGAACCCAATCTTCATAAGGGGCGAAGAGACCTTTTGGTAAGGTGATCGAAGAGGATTATGATACCAGAGAGCATTGTAGTGAGCCGCCAGAGCTCCGGCCGGCAGCCCTTTGCGCACGGGCTTGCTCTGCTGCTGGGCGCTGCCTTTTTCACGGCGCCGCTCGCCCTTGCACAAACGCCGCTTGAGGGAACCGCGCCGCTCACATCGCACGGCGACTTTGCGGCCGACATGGTGGACGACATCAACGCATTTCTGTTGCGCGAGACCGCGGAATCCGTCGAAGGGCGGGCTAACCTGTGGAAGCGCGATTTTGGCTCTATCGCGAAGTATGAGCGCTCCGTTTCCGGCAACCGAGATCATTTTAGAAGGATCATTGGCGCCGTGGACGTTCGCGTTCCTGTGACGGCGCTCGCGCTGGATGAGACCACCGCGACCAAAGCCCTAATCTTCAGTGGCGCGAACTACAACGTCTATGCCGTCCGTTGGCCTGTTTTCGAAGACGTAACGGCCGAAGGGCTGCTCCTTGAGCCTGGCGGAAACCCCGTAGCTCGAGTGGTTGCGATTCCGGATGCCGACTGGTCGCCCGAAATGCTCGCTGGCCTAGCGCCCGGAGTCGAACCGGCGGCGCAGTTCGCGCGCCACCTGGCTGAAAACGGTTGCCAGGTCCTGGTTCCCGTGGTGATCGATCGAAAATATACTTGGTCCGGCGTGCCAGGAATCCAAATGACGAATCAGCCCCATCGGGAATGGATCTATCGAATGGCTTACGAAGCTGGCCGGCACATCATCGGATACGAGGTGCAAAAGGTATTGGCGGCCGTGGATTGGTTTGCGTACGAAAACCACCAGCATTCCGCGCCGATTGCCGTCGCCGGCTGGGGGGAAGGGGGTCTATTGGCGCTATATAGCGGAGCCTTGGATACGCGCATTCAGGCGACGCTGGTTAGCGGATATTTCCAGTCGCGACAGGAAGCGTGGAAGGAGCCCGTGTACCGGGATGTCTGGGGATTGTTGCGCGAGTTCGGAGACGCGGAACTGGCCAGCCTCATCGCGCCTCGCGCCTTAATCGTGGAAGCCAGTAGCGGGCCCGACGTGGCGCCGCCCACTCCGGCATCGCAGCGAAGTGGCGCAACACCTAACGGCAAGAGCGGCACGGCGCCTCTCGATTCCGTCGAGCAGGAAGTGGAACGAGCACGCCCTTTCTATTCTTCATTGCGAGCCAGTGAGAAACTCAAGCTGGTGATCAGTGAAAATGGACACGGCCCGCCGGGTTCGGAAGCCGCTCTGTCCGCATTGCTTCAGTCCCTGAATGGCAGTGGAAGGCTCACGAAGAATGGAAGCATGCCCAAGGACCTTCGGCCAGGCTACGATGCTGCTCCTCGCATGCACAGGCAATTTGATCAGCTCGTCGAACACACCCAAGCGCTAATCCGCCAATCGCCCCAGCGGCGCGCGGAATTTTGGTCCAACGCAGACGCCTCTTCCGCGCCGAGATGGAGGGAAACGACGAAGTTTCAGCGGAACTACATCTGGGACGAGATCATCGGACGGCTGCCGGATCCGAGCATGCCCGCCAATCCGCGCACGCGACTCGTTTACGACGAGCCGAAGTTCCGGGGCTACGAAGTAATGCTGGATGTCTGGCCGGGTGTGTCTGCCTACGGCATTTTGCTTGTTCCGAAGGATATAAAGCCGGGTGAACGCCGTCCGGTGGTAGTCTGCCAGCACGGTCTAGAAGGCCGCGCTAGCGACGTCGCCGATCCCAAGATAGATTCGCACTATTACCACCGCTTCGCCGTCCGGCTGGCCGAAGAAGGTTTCGTCGCATTTGCTCCCCAGAATCCCTACATCGGAGGAGATCGCTTTCGCCTGATTCAGCGCAAGGGCCATCCGCTTAAACTGGCGCTCTTCTCCTTCATCTTGGGCCAGCACCAGCGGATACTCGAGTGGCTTTCCGGGTTGGCTTTCGTCGACTCGCGGCGGATCGGGTTCTATGGCCTGTCCTACGGAGGCAAGACGGCGATGCGCGTTCCACCTTTACTGGACGGCTATGCGCTGTCCATATGCTCGGGGGACTTCGACGAGTGGGTTTGGAAGACTACCAGCATCGACAATCGTTACAGCTACCTATTGTCGCGGGAATACGACATGCTCGAGTTCGATTTCGCCAACGTCGTCAACTATTCCGACCTGGCGAATCTCATGGCGCCACGGCCCTTCATGGTGGAGCGCGGCATGGACGACCAAAACGAGCCAGATGAATGGATCGCTTATGAATACTCGAAAGTACGCCGGTTCTACGTGAAGATGGGCATTCCGGAGAATACCCAAATCGAATTCTTCAACGGCCCTCATACCATCAATGGGAAAGGCACGTTCGAGTTCTTGAGGCGGCAACTGGCGCTGCATCCTTGAAGCTCCGTGAACGTTCCCTATTGAAAATGTTTGACGTCCGTGGTATGAATATATAAACTTGGGAGGTTATCGCCATGGCTAGCACGGTCTGGAAGGGGCATCTCACTTTCGGTCTCGTTTCTTTTCCCGTGAAGCTGTTCACCGCCGCGCGCGGCGAGAGTATCAGCTTTAACCAACTCCACAAAACCGATAACTCGCGCATCAAGCAGGTGATCTACTGCCAGGCCGAAGACAAACCCATTCCTCGCAGCGAAATCGTCAAGGGCTACGAGTACGAGAAGGACCGCTACGTGGTCATCGAGGACGAGGACATCAAGAAGATGGCGCCCAACACCGCTAAGGTCATGGAGATCCTCGAGTTCGTCAAGGCGGATCAAGTGGATCCCATCTATTTTGAAAGCTCGTTCTATATGGCGCCCGACGACGCGGGCGAAAAGCCTTACGCGTTGCTCTTTGACACGTTGAAGCGCACCGGCTATGTGGGCCTGGCGAAAATCGCGATGCACAACCGCGAGCACATCGTGATCTTCCGCCCGGGACGCTTCGGACTAGTCATGCACACTATGTATTTCGCCCACGAGATCCGGAAAGTGGAAGAGTTTCGCACCGACACCAGCGTGGTCAAGGAGCAGGAAGTGAAGCTGGCCGAGATGCTGGTCGAATCCCTGGCCGCCGCTTTCGAGCCGGAAAAATACCACGACACGTATCGCGACAATCTGCAGGCCATGATCGACGCGAAAATCAAGGGACAGGAAGTGGTGACGCCTCCGCACGCCGAGCCCGCCAAGGTGATCGACATCATGGAGGCGCTCAAACAAAGCCTGGCGATCGCCAAGAAGCCGCCCGCCTCGGTGGAAGCGCTAGAAGCGCCCGCCGAAAAGCAGAAATCCGGGGGCAAGAAGAAGTCCGCCCGGGGTTGAATAGGTCGACGCTAAGCCGGCTGCGCCGCCGGTTGTGGGAACTTCTTGAGAAGTTCTTCGGCGTATAGAGCGCCGGCGGGCGTGTCTTCGTGTTTGAAGAACACGTACACGTCGCGATCCTGTTTTAATAATTGCTCGGCGCGCGCCGCGATATCCGCGCGGTCTTCCGCCGTATACTCCGGCATTCGCAGCCGCGAGTACACGAAGTTGGCGGTCACCACTTCGGGAATCACCAGCTTCTCGGATTCGGCCAGGCACAGCGCCGTTCCATATTTTTCGAGCAGGCGATAGGTCCCATCCTGTAGCCAGGAAGGATGCCGGAATTCGAAAGCGCAGCGAATCTCGCGCGGCAGCGTGGCCAGAAACTCGCCCAGCAGCCCTTCGTCGTACTTCATCGCGGGCGGAAGTTGGAACAACACGGGACCCAGGCGCCGGGCGGAGCGCAGCGGATCGATCGCGCGAAAAAACACTTCCGTGAATTCGGACGGCTTCAAGCGCTGGATATGCGTGATGCGCATGTGCGCCTTGAGCGGGAACGCGAATCCCGCCCGGGTTTCGTTCACCCAATTCTCGAGGGTCGAAGCGGACGGCAGCCTGCGGAAGGTGTAATTAATCTCGACGGCGTTCAACCGCTGCGCGTAATAGGAGAGAAACTTCTTGGACGGTAATTTCTCCGGATAGAAGTCGGGCTTCCAGGCCGGGTAGGCGAATCCGGAAGTGCCGGCGTAGAGCTGGGGCATTTACAAACCTGGCATCGAGCGTTGCATCCAACGGCACAGGCGGCGCATCTCATACAATAGTCTAAACCGAAGTGTTACCGCAAAAGTCCAAGAAACGCTCTTCCGAGCGGCTCCGCGAATTATGGCCGGATATCCGCGAGATGATGCGCCCGCGCCGCCGCATCCTGGCCGTCGGCTTTGTGCTGATGATCATCAGCCGCGTGTCCAGCCTGGTTCTACCTACCTCCACCAAATACCTGGTCGACAACGTCATCGGCAAACACCAACTGAATTTGTTGACGCCGCTGGTGCTGGCCGTGCTGGGGGCCACGCTCATCCAAGGCATCACGTCTTTTTCCATTACTCAACTGGTCTCCAAGGCCGCGCAGCGCTTGATCGCCGACATGCGACGCAAGGTGCAAGCGCACATCGGACATTTGCCGGTGGCCTATTACGACGCCAACAAGAGCGGCACGTTGGTGGCCCGCATCATGACGGACGTGGACGGCATTCGCAACCTGCTGGGCACCGGACTGATCGACTTCGCCGGTGGCTTGCTCACCGCGGTTCTGGTGCTCGGATTTCTGCTGCGCATCAGCGCGCTGCTCACCTCCATCGCGCTGGTGATCGTGGTCGCGTTCGGGTTCGTGCTCCAAAAAGCCTTCGCCACCATTCGCCCCATTTTCCGCGAGCGCGGCAAGATCAACGCCGACGTCACCGGCCGTCTCACTGAATCGCTGGGCGGAGTCCGCGTCGTCAAAGGCTATCACGCCGAAGAGCGCGAAGAGGACGTTTTCGCCTCCGGCGTCCAGCGGCTGCTCGACAACATACTAAAATCCCTCACGGCGACATCTTTCATGAGCCTTTCGGCCTCTGTGCTGATGGGCGTGGTGGGGGCCATCATCATGTACGTGGGCGCGCGCCAGATCACGGCCGGCGTCATGACACTCGGCGATTTCATGACGTTCTCCGCCTTGCTGGCCTTCCTCATCGCCCCCATGTTTCAAATCGTCAACATCGGGACCCAGCTCACCGAGGCGCTGGCCGGCCTGGAGCGCACGCGCGAAGTCCTGCGGGAGCGGCCCGAGGACGCCGATCCGCGACGCACCGTTGCCCTGCCCCCGATCAACGGACAAGTGGTCTTCGATCATGTCAACTTCTCCTACGACGCCAGCAAGACCGTGCTCCACGACGTATCCTTTCGCGCCGAACCGGACACCGTCACCGCGCTGGTGGGTTCGTCCGGCTCCGGGAAATCGACCATCATCGGCTTGATCACGGCGTTTCACACTCCCGAAAGCGGGACCGTCCTGGTGGACGGCATCGACCTTTCCACGGTTCGCCTGGATTCCTTCCGGACCCAGCTCGGCGTGGTGCTGCAAGAGACGTTTTTGTTCGACGGCACCATTCGCGAGAACATCGCGTTCGCCCGCCCGCATGCCACCGAGGAGCAGATCATGGAAGCCTGCCGCATCGCGCGCGTCGACGAATTCGCCGAGGGCTTCGAAAAGAAATACGACACCATCGTCGGCGAGCGCGGCGTCAAGCTCTCGGGCGGGCAGCGCCAGCGCGTCTCCATCGCGCGCGCCATCCTGGCCGATCCCCGAATTCTGATTTTGGACGAAGCCACCTCCAGTCTCGATTCGGAATCCGAGGCGCTGATCCAAGAAGGCTTGCGATACCTGATGCAGGGCCGTACCACCTTCGTGATCGCGCACCGCTTGTCCACCATCCGGCGCGCGGACCAGATCCTGGTGGTCGAAGCAGGCCGCATCGCCGAGCGGGGCACGCACCAGGAGCTGTATGCCGCTCGCGGCCGCTATTACGATCTGTACACCAAGCAGCACGGCATCGAGGCCAACCTGTTTCTCGCGCCCGGCGAGGGCGAAGAACAAGCGGACAATGGCGCCGGCGGCGGAGCGCCATCGGGCGGTAACGCGTTAACCGAGGCCGTACGTTTGCTGCGCGGGTAGCGCCTATTTCCCCCGAATCGCGCGATCCAAGCTGATGGGCCCGCCCCCGGCGACCATCAGCAACAAAAAGATGAAGCAGTACAGCACCGCCAGTTCGCCGCCGTTTAGGATCGGCCAGAATCCGCCGGGCAAGTGTTCCTTGAAGTAGGCCACCGCCATCTCGCCGCAGAGCACGAACGCCACCAGCCGCGTGAAAAGGCCGGCCGCGATCAGCAGCCCGCCACAAAGCTCGAGGATGCCCGCGAACCAAAACAGGCTAAGCATCTTTGCCTTGTGGCCGTCCAGCCCTCCAAATGACCCGAAGATTTTCGCGAATCCGTGCAGCGAAAATGTGAAGCCGGCAACCAGCCGTAACACCGAAAGCGCGAACGGATGAAACGAATTGCTCTTTGCCAAAACGTAACCCTCCTGGTTGAAATCGTGAAACGCCCTTACTCCCCGCTTTGCTGCAAAAGCTTCGCCACCAGCGCCGTCCAGCCGGTCTGATGGCTCGCCCCGATGCCCGCGCCGTTGTCGCCGTGGAAATATTCGTAGAACAGAATATGATCCCGGAAGTGAGGATCGGTCTGGAATTTCTCGGCGCCTCCGAATACGGGCCGCCGGCCTTGCGCGTCCCTCAGGAACAAGCGGGACAAGCGTCGAGACAGCTCCGCCGCCACATCCGATAGGTTCATCTCCACTCCCGAGCCGGTGGGAAACTCCACTTTCATCTCGTCGCCGAAATAGTGATGGAATTTTTGCAGCGATTCGATCATGAGGTAGTTTAACGGAAACCACACCGGCCCGCGCCAGTTCGAATTCCCTCCAAACAGCCCGGTGCTGGATTCCGCCGGTTCATAATCCACGCGGTACTCGCGTCCATCGGCCCGCAGCACGAACGGGTGATCCTTGTGATACCGCGAAAGGCTGCGAAGGCCGTGCGGCGATAGGAACTCTTTTTCGTCCAGCATGGTCTGGAGCACGCGCCGCAGCCGATTCGGGTGGACCATCGACAGCAGCAGCCGTTCATCGGTTCCATGCCGCGTGATGGAGGCGATGTTACCGCACAGGTCCTGCCGATGCTTGATGAACCAGTTCATGCGCCGCCGAAAACCCGGCATTTTATCGATCGCCGCCGAGCTGATCGTGCTCACGGCGAAGAGCGGAATCAGCCCCACCATCGAACGCACGCGCATGGGACACTTGCGGTCGTCCGGCATCTGCAGCCAGTCGTAATAGAAGCCGTCCTGTTCGTCCCACAACCCACCGTCACCCAACCGGTTCATCGCGCTGGCGATATAAAGGAAGTGCTCGAAAAACTTGCTGGCGATATCTTCGTACGCGCAGTCGTGCGGCGTCAGCTCGATTGCGATCCTCAGCATCAACAGGCAAAACATCCCCATCCATGCCGTGCCGTCGGCCTGCTCGATGAACCCTCCCGTGGGCAGCGGCTTGCTGCGATCGAATACGCCGATGTTGTCCAGGCCCAAAAAGCCGCCTTCGAAAATGTTGTTGCCCTGCGAGTCCTTCCGATTCACCCACCACGTGAAATTCATCAGCAACTTGTGGAACGCCGACTCCAAAAATTCGAAGTCGGGCTTCCCGGTGATTTTCTGATCGATTTGAAACACACGCCAGCAGGCCCACGGATGCACCGGCGGATTCACGTCGCTGAACTCCCATTCGTACGCCGGAAGCTGCCCGTTCGGCGATTCGTACCACTCGCGCAACAAAAGTCCCAATTGCTGTTTTGCGAAATCCGGATCGATCAGCGCGAACGGAACCATGTGAAACGCCAGATCCCAGGCGGCGAACCACGGATACTCCCACTTGTCCGGCATCGAGAGCACGTCGTCGTTGTAGAGGTGTATCCAATTGTGGTTGCGACCCAAAAGGCGCTCGCGCGGCGGAGTGGGACCCGCCGGATCGCCCTTCAGCCATTGCTCCACGACGTAGTGATAGAACTGCTTGTTCCACAGCAGGCCGGCGAAGGCCTGGCGCTGCACCATGCGAGCGTCGTCCGAAAGCCGCGCCGGCGCGAAACTGTAAAACTCGTCCGCTTCCGCGATCCGCTCGCGAAACACTTCGTCAAAATCCAGCGCCCCGCCGTTTCCGGAATACAGCCGGAAATGCAGCACCTTCGAATCGCCCGCCGCAATTTCGAAACGATACAGACCGCAGGCCTTGGTTCCCGTCTCGGCCGGGCTCACCGCGTCTTTTTCTCCCTGAATCACATAACGATGGAACGAATCCTTGGTGCGTGCTTGCCCGTTATTGTAGCCCCATAGCCGCTTGGTGTTGGTCTCGTTCTCGGCGAACAGCAATTGCGGGGCGTCCTCCAGCCAAAGCTTGAACTGCCCGAGCGATTGCTCGCGCATTGCGATCGTGTTGGAATCCAGGCGCTCCATCTCCGGGCGCGGCGTGCCGTAGCCCCAACTCCAGGTATTGCGAAACCAGATGGAGGGCAGCAAATGAATCGCCGCGGGCGCGTTCGCGCGATTAATCAGGGTGACGCGCGCCAGCAGGTCGTCCACGTCGTTCTTCGCATACTCGACGAAAATATCGAAGTAACGGTTCTGATCGAAAATTCCCGTATCAATCAGCTCGTATTCTGGATCCTGCGGCGAGCGGCGCCGATTCTCTTCCACCAGCCCCTGGTACGGAAACTCCGATTGCGGGTACTTGTACAGATACTTCATGTAGGAATGCGTCGGAGTGGAATCCAGGTAATAGTAATATTCCTTGACGTCCTCGCCGTGATTGCCTTCCGGACCGCCCAGTCCGAACAGCCTTTCCTTCAGAATCGGATCGACTCCGTTCCAGAACGCGAACGCGAAGCACAGCCGCTGGTGATTATCAGAGATGCCCGCGATGCCGTCCTCGGTCCAGCGATAGGCACGGGAGCGCGCGTGATCGTGCGGGAAGTAATCCCAGGCGGCTCCGGAAGCGCTGTAGTCCTCGCGCGGATTTCCCCACGACCGCTCGGCCAGGTAAGGTCCCCAACGCCTCCAGTATTTTAGTTTTTGGGCGTCCTCTTGAAGTCGGGTGCGTTCAGCGTGCATCTTCTCTATGAGAGCACACGCGCCGCGCTCGACCGGCCTTCGAGTTACGCTTTTCTTGCGGTAAGGCTACGCGTCGGCACGCACCACAAGAAGGTCATGGGCGAAAGACGGATGTCGCGGAAATCCAGTTGCTCGAGCACCTTCGCGTATTCGCCGGTATTGAGAATATCGAAGATCGCCAGATACCCGCCCGGCTTCAGCACGCGCGCAATCTCGTTCAACGCCGTGGCGCGCTCCTCGCGGGGCCGGATGTTGTGAATCGCCAGGCTCGATAGGACTACGTCGAAACTCGCGGCCGCGTACGGAAGCTTGCGCGCATCCGCGGTTTCGATCTTTACGCGTCCGGCCACGCCTTCCGCTTTGGCATTCGCCAGCGCCGCCTCGGCGGTGTTGTTCGAGAGTTCATTGCTTTGCCAGATGTCGATACCGGTGGCTTTCCCGGTGGTCAGTCGCTTAGCGGCGCCGATCAGAAATGCGCCGCGCCCGCATCCCACATCCAGGACCTTTTCGTCTCCGCGCCAAGGCAGGCTGTCGAGCATCCGGTCGATCACTTTGAGTTTGACGACGCGGCTGCTCAGAACCATCGTTCCCGCGACCACAGCCAGTATCATGCCGATGGAAAACACGAGCGTGGCGACGGTTCTGGCCGCTTGCGCGTTAGTGTTCCGGTTCGCGAAGTAGAGTAGCACCGCGAACGCCATCACCATCGCCGCGCGGCCAGCCAGTCTGCGAACCAGCTTGGGCGCGTCCAGGCCGTAGTCGGGTTTCATCGGAAGGGAAAGCCGCGCTGGCTATTGTGGACGTCCGCCGCCCGCGACGTAACCGATCAGGCCGTTCAGCTTGTCGGTAATCTCCGCTAAGTTCTGTTCGGTGCGGCGGCGGAAGTTAGCGGATTCCTCTTCGAGACGCAGCACGCGCTGCTCCACGCGCGCCCGAGAAATCGCCAGCTCCTCGACCTCTCGCTCCTGCCGGAGCAGCCTTTCGGTTTGCCGCGCTTCCATGTGGGCCATAACGACCGTGGCGTCCTGAAGCTCCTTCATGGCAGGCTGCAATTGTTCGTTGTTCATGAACGTCCGCCACCATTCTAGCGCGAGGAGCTCGCCGGATGAACACGAATCCAGCCACTGTTCCTTCGGCTGTAGGAATAATGCACAATTCCGTTGACAATCTACGATATCTGAGATATTTAGAGCTAATGACTATTCATCGGAAACCGAACGACCGGCGCATGTTCTCGATCATTCGGGAAATTCGAGCAAGCGCGCGGTTTCTACAAGACGCGGTCGCCCAGGCGCTCGAGCGTGCTTCCCAACTGAGCTCCAACGAACGCGAAGCGTATCTCGACGAGGCTTTGCCCTCCACCCTCTTGGCTCGGATCGACGCCCT
>JBEKHQ010000012.1:0-14641 GCA_050012195.1 Bryobacteraceae bacterium
GGGAAGCCGGTGGCTGTGCCGGCCAGATCGTTGACGATGGGATGCGAGTCATATGCGGTTACCAACGGGACTTCCGGCCCGACGCCCACCAACTGCGCCACCGGGTTCTCGTCGAGCACCAAGTCCGGATCCACCGTGACTCCCCAATTCGCCAGCAACTGGGTGAGCGCGGCGTTATCGCTGATCTCTTTCCGCCCGACTTTGAGCGGAGGATCCAGCAGGAACAGCGCGCGGCCGCCGCCTTGCACGTAATTCTTGAGGGCATCCACCACCGGCTGGATGTAGTCTCCAGTCGGTCCGCCGACCACCAGCACCGTGCAATCGGTGGGGACCTCGGCTTTCTCCAGCAGATTGACGGCCTTCACCTGGTAATTGTCGGTTTGGGCGGCCTTTTGAAAATCGGTAAAGCCGTCGGCCGCGGAGTCTTCCAGGCGATGCTCGCCGCTCCCGGAGGCGACACAAACCGTCCGAGCGCCCCCTTTAAGCGCGCGGATCATGGCGCCGGTTATGCCTTCCTCGTCGAAAGTCTTGGCTTCTTCCTTCTTGGCGCCCATCTCGATCACCGCTTCGCCTTCGTGGGTGATGTTGGCGGCGCGCGCCATCTGGGGCTTCTTCATCAAATCCACGTACTCGACGTGGACTTTGGGCGAGAGTAACGCGTAGCGGTCCAACAGATCCCTGCCGGTCTGCATTCCGGTGGGCCGGTCGAAATATTGAATCGTGACGTCCTGCTTGAGGTCTCCGACCACTTTCTTGGTCTGGTCGGAAAGAGAAAATCGCTTGTTCGCGGTGGCGTCGTAGCTTTTGTTGTACCGGTTCGCGAGGAAATTCGCCGCCACCAACACGGCCAAAATCACGAGGATGTAAATGCTCGCGTAAGCTGCGTACTTAGTTTGTCTGGTTTTCAACCACTCGGTATTCACTACGACCTCCAGCGCAATGATTCCATGGCGCGCGACGTCAAAAAGAGCCCCAGGAATATCACGGAAACATAGAACACGGCGTCCTTGGTATCCAGAACGCCCTTGGAAAACGATTCAAAGTGCGTGACCACGGACAAATAGGCGAGCACTTTGGCCCAAGTGGCCGTTTCGAGTCCAGCCACCCACTCCAGCACCCACAGCAGCAGGCAGACGCCGAAGGTAGCGCCGCCGGCGATGATCTGGTTCTTCGTCAAGGTGGAGATGAACGTGCCGATGGTCGCCAACGGCTTCCAGTCCGGATTGCCATAGCGAACCAGGAACGCGAAGTTGACGGCGGTGAACGCCAGCATGGTGGCATAAAGAATCACGGCCGATAGCCACTTCCCGATTATGATCTCGATGTCGCGGATGGGCGAAGTGGCCAGTAGTTCGATGGTGCCGGTGCGCTTCTCTTCGGCAAACAGCCGCATGGTGATCATGGGGATGAAGAACAAGCCGATGACGCTGACGTTCGAGAGCAGCGGCCGGATGACATACTCGTTCACGCTCATCGGAAAGGACTGGCCGCGCATCTGCGATTCCAATCCCATATTGTTGAAGGCCATCACCGACACCCAAAAGAAGAATCCGAAAATGACCGCGAACATGGTCAGCAAAAGATAAGCGACCGGCGAAACGAAATAACTTTGCAATTCTTTTCGACAAATGATCCAGATGTTTCTCATTCCTTCTCCCCTTGCGCTACCACTTCGGCTTGCGGCTCCTCGTGCTGTTGCACGGTACCGGTCAACTGCAGGAAGATTTCTTCCAGGCTCATGGCCGTGGGCCGAAGCTCGTTCAAGTTCCAGCCCGAGTCCACTATCGCCCGGGCGAGATCTCCGCGAATGATGCGATCCTTCAAACTTTCCACTTCGAAAATCGATTGGTTGTTGCGGTGGTCTTTGAGCACCACGCGGCTGACGCCGGGCACGGTTTCCAAGCGATGCTTGATTACGCCCGAATCGATTGCGCCATCCCGACCCTCGACTTCGACGACAATGGCTTCGACGCCGCGGGCGCGATTCTGCAGATTGTGCACCGAATCGGTGGCGACCAGCTTGCCCTTGTTGATGATGATGACTTGCTCGCAGGTCTGCTCCACCTCCGGCAGAATATGCGTGCTGAGAATGATGGTGTGATCGCCGGCCAGGCTTCGGATCAGCTCGCGTGTGTCGTTGATCTGCTTGGGGTCCAAGCCGGCGGTGGGTTCGTCGAGAATCAGGACATCCGGGTTGTGAATGATCGCCTGTGCCAGGCCGACGCGTTGCCGGTAGCCTTTGGATAGCTTGCCCAGCAGTTTAGCCGAAACGTCGGCGATGGCGCACCGCTCGGAGACTTCCACCACGCGGTTGGCCAGATTGGCGCCGGACATGCCCTTCAGCTTGCCGACGAAGCTTAGGTACTCTCGAACTTCCATTTCAGGATAGAGCGGCGGCGTTTCCGGAAGGTATCCGATGCGCCGTTTGACTTCCATGGGCTGCTCGATGACGTCGAAGCCGGCCACGGTAGCCGTTCCGTCGGTGGGCGGCAGGAAGCACGTCAGGATTCGCATGGTGGTGGTCTTCCCGGCGCCATTGGGGCCCAGGAAACCCACGATCTGCCCCTTCTGTACTTCGAACGAGATGTGGTCGACCGCAAGCGTGCGGGCGTAGCGCTTCGTGAGGCCGTTAACTGTAATCATAAGTAAACTCAGAGGAACGTGCGGACTGATGTGATGCGCCTAAATAGAGCCTGGCTCCAAACAGGCTGCACGAAGTACATGATAAAAAGCGCGCTAGGGCATTGTCAATTGGGATGCTTAGCCGCCGAGGGCGCATCCCCGGTTCAAGAGCAATCATTCCGCGCGAGTGAATCCCATAATCTGCATGCCGGCGTCGACGAACAAAACGTTGCCGGTGACGCCGCGCCCCAGGTCGCTCGCCAAAAACACGGCGGCGTCGGCTACTTCGGCCGGTTGGGTATTGCGTCGCAAGGGGGCGAGTTGCGCCGCTTTTTCCAGCATCGTAGTGAAACCGCTGATGCCGCGGGCGGAGGCTGTCTTTACCGCTCCAGCCGAAATCGCGTTTACCCGAATGTTGGACGGTCCCAGGTTGTTCGCCAGGTACCGCATTGTGGCCTCCAGAGCGGCTTTTGCGACCCCCATCACGTTGTAGTTCTCCACCACGCGGGTGGAACCGAGGTAGGTGAGGGTGGTGATGGACCCGCCTGCCGTCATCAAGGGAGCGGCCGCCCGCGCGACGGCGACCAGCGAATAGGCGCTGACGTCCTGGGCGAGCGCGTAGCCCGAACGCGAAGTTTCGACGAAGGGCCGGCTCAAATCGTCCCGGTTGGCGAAGGCGATGCTATGTACTACGGCGTTCAAGACGGTTCCCTGCTGCTTGAGTCCTTCAGTTAAGGCGGCGAGTTGGGCGTCCTGGGTTACGTCGCAAGGTAGGGCTTGGTGAGCCTTGAGATCGGCGGCGAGCTCTTCGACGGTCTGCTTCTGGCGGTCGCCCTGGTAGGTGAGAATGAGCTTCGCGCCTTCGCGGACGAAAGCTTGGGAGATGGCGTAGGCGAGACTCCAACGATTGGCCACGCCGAGAACGAGGGCAGTCTTGCCCTCCAACAGTGTGGGCATGAAGGTCCCATTGTAGCGCGGGGCGGTGGGAGGGCTATACCGGGCTGCGCTTAATCGCGTAGTCGATGGCTTCCTGCGGGACTTCGAACTTCGCCACGGCCGTGTTGCCCAAATATCCGATAGCCTTGATGCCTTCCGGGCTTGTGTAGTAAGCGTCCACCACCATTTTGCGGGCCCAATCGAAGAACTGGATGCCGGGGCCGAGCTCGGCCGATTTGTTCTTGCGATAGGCAATTAAATCGAGCAGCGCGGTTTGCTGTTCCGGTTTGGCGCTCACGAAATCCGTGGCCGCGCGCCCTCGCATCGCCGAATCCAGCCACGCGATACCGCCCGTGTAGATCGCGAGAAGCTGCGGATTCTGACTCGCCAGCAAATCGATGAACTCGCAGACTCCCGCGCTCGCGGCGCCCGGGCCCCGTTCGTCGGCCGGAACGATGAGGTCCGCCAACCGCTCCAGCGTCTTGTATTCATGCTGAGTCAGGGCTTTCGGCTCGTAGCCTGAGGCCGTCCTGGCCTGCGCAACGAGTCGGTGGACGTGTTGGGCCGCTTCCAGATTCAGACCACCGGCCGTGACGGACAACGCGATGGCGCGTAATAAATCGCGGCGCGAGGTTTCAGACATTTCCCTGCCTCATTTCCTGGGCCAGATACTCGGCGGTTCGCCACGCCAGCGCGATGATGGTCAAGGTTGGGTTCTTGTCCGGATTGCTGACGAAGGGCGCGGCGTCGGCAACAAACAGGTTCTTGACTTCGTGCGCCTGGCAGTATTTATTCAGAACCGATGCCGACGGGTGCTTGCCCATCCGGATGGTGCCGAGCTCGTGGATAATTTCGCCGCCCATCGAAATACCTTCGCCGCCGAGGAAATTGGGCTTCGGCCTGGTCACAGTCCCGCCCATGGTTTCGAGAATGGCCTGGAAGGTTTCATGCATGTGGCGAGCCTGCTTCAGTTCGTCGGCGGTCCAGCGGAAATGGAAGCGCAGCACCGGGATTCCGAAGCGATCCACCACGTCCGGATCGATCTCGCAAAAAGTGTGCGGGTTGGGGATCTGTTCGCCGCGCCCGGCGAAGCTGACGTTGGCGCCGTATTGATCGTAGATGGCAGCCTTGAGATCTTGACCGTAGCCTTCGTGCCGGCTGCAAATACCGTTGAACGAACCGATGCCGGGCATGTGGAAGCCGCCGCCGATTTCGACATGGTAGCCGCGCGGAAATTCCTTGTTCTTGGCGTCCCAAAGCCACCAGGGGATGTAGACGTGCATGCCGCCCATGCCGTCCGAATTGTGACGCGGCAGCCCGTCCAGGGCCGGAATGTGCGCGCCGAGCGAATAGCCGACACTATCGGTCAGGTTGCGTCCCACGTGCCCAGATCCATTAGCGATTCCGTTAGGGTAACGGCTGGACTTGGAGTTGAGCAGCAAGCGCGCCGATTCGCACGCTCCGCACGCCACCACCACGGAGCGGCATCGGATCTGATTTTCGGCGCGCGTGATTTTGTCCACATAGGAAACCGCCGTGACGCGGCCGGAATCGTCCGTGATGAGCTCGCGCGCCATCGCGTTGGTGAAGAGCTTGACGCGGCCCGTTTCCATGGCCGGAAAAATCTGCACCTGGCTGGAAGAATAATTGGAGGCGCTCACGCAACCGCGCCCGCATTGCGCGCAGTAATGGCAGGCAGGCCGGCCGTTCGTGGGTTTCGTGATGACGGCGAGCCGCGAAGGGATGCAGGGTATGTTCAGTTTCTTAGCGGCGCGCTGCACCAGGATCTCGTGGACGCGCGGCGGCGGGCACGCCTGGAAAATGCCGTCTGGCGCGCTGCGGATGCTTTCCTGGCTCCCGGTGACGCCGATGAAACTCTCGGCCTTATCGTAATACGGCGCGAGTTCGTCGTAGGTGATGGGCCAATCCGTTCCCAAACCGTCGCGGCTGTACGGGGCGAAATCGTAATCGGCGAAACGAAGCGCGATGCGTCCAAAGTGGTTGGTCCGCCCACCGACCACGCGCGAGCGAAACCATTCCCACTTGTCGCCGGGCGCCACTGTGTACGGTTCGCCCGGCAATTGCCAGCCCCCGGAAGTGGTGGTGAAGTAACCGAAATCCCAAGGGGTCGGTCCAAAGTAGCCTAATCCGCCGTCGCCGATGCCTCGGTGCGGGACTTGATAAGGCCACATGTGTTCCTTGAAATCCTTGGCGGGATCGATCATGGGCCCGGCTTCGAGCAGCGCGACATTCACGCCTAGATCGGCCAGGACTTTTGTCGCGGTTCCGCCACCGGCGCCGGAGCCGATGACGACCACGTCGTAGACGGTGGAGCGTGGCGCGACTTGAAACATGTATTGCTACGATTGTAACCCCAGGCCGGCCAAGCGTGACGGATTGGCGCTCGCGCGTCGCGAAATCGGATTGACGCCCCCATCCTGCCGTTGATTCCAAAGGCAATAGATCCTGGCGGCTCGATTGCAAGGCTTTGTTACGAGGTAAACGAAGATGCCAACACCTGCTTTGACTTCCATAGTGGCGCTGATCGTTGTGGCGGCAGCTTTGTGGATTCTCAATGTCTACATTCCGCTGGCGGGCAACATGAAAAGAATCGTGAACGTCGTCCTAGTGCTTATCCTGGTGGGGATCGTTTTGTGGTTGATCAACACCTACATTCCGATGGCCGGTAGCATCAAGGCGATTCTGAATATCGTAGTGGTGATCGCCACTTGCGTGGGAGTGCTGCAGGCGGTCGGCTTGTGGGGTGAAGTGGTGCAGGGGTGGAATAAGCTTACTAGCACCATCACTGCCACCATAAGAGGCGACAGTGTCTCTCGCGAGGCGAGCAGCCAGCCACCGCCCGCCCAGGCGCCTGCCACTCCGGAAACTGCACCGAGGTAACTCGGGCTTTATTCGTACCTCAGCGCTTCCACCGGCGCGACCCTGGTTGCGCTGGTGGCCGGGTAAAGCGTCGCGATGAAGCTGATGAAGATCGCCGCGGCCGCGATCCAGATACCGTCCTGCCAGCGGGGATTGAAGGGCACGTAGCTCAGCGAGTACACGTCCTGGTTGAGGGCGATCCAGTGGTAACGGTCGGCTACGATGGATAGGCCAAATCCCAGGACGAGTCCGATTACCGTGCCCACCCCTCCGATAAGGACGCCTTGGTACAAAAAGATCTTGCGAACCTGTTGTCGCTTTGCGCCCATCGACATCAGTAGCGCGATATCGCGGTTCTTCTCCATCACCATCATTACCAGCGTGATCAGAATGTTGAGCGCGGCCACCAGTTGAATTAGTCCGATGGTCACGGCCGTGACCACTTTCTCGGTGTTCAACGCGCTTAGGATCTGGCGATATTGCTCCATCCACGTGTTCGCCACCAAGCCAGGGCCGGCGATCTTCTGGGCGGCGATCGCGACCTCGGGCGCTTGATAAATATCGTCGAGACGCAGCTCGATGCTGCTCACCACGTTTCCGACATCGAATACCATTTGCGCCGTCGGCAGCGCGGTGAATGCGTAGTTGGAATCGATTTCATAGAATCCGGATTCGAAAATTCCGACCACGCGGAATTGATAGCGCGTCACTGTTGGGCCGAAGGGCGTCAGTTCACCTTGCGGGCTGATCACTGTCGCTACGCTGTGGAGCAGCATTCCGGTGTTTTGCGCCAGACGCGCGCCTAGGATGATACCGGGGAAACCCGCGGTGTTTTTGAGCGCGTCGAAGGAGCCTTGCTTCAAATGCAGGAGCATGTCCGGCGGCGCGTCCACCGGTACGCCTTTCAACACCGCACCCGAGGATTGGGCGCCGCCCAAGGGTCCCGAAAGCAAAACAGTTCCGTACAGGCCCGGCGCCACGCTGGCGACATGCGGAAGCTTGCGCAGCTCGGGATCCAGTTCCTTCCAGTTCGCGATTCCCTCGGAAGAATTTTTCGCGAGCAGCATCACGTGCGCCGTGGTGCCGAGCAGGCTGCGTTGGAGCGTGTTCCGGAACCCATTGTTGATCGCGATCGCGATCACCAGCGCCATCACGCCCGCCGCCACTCCGGCGATGGAGATGACGGTGATGACCGAGATCACCGCCTGCTTGCGTTTCGCGCGCAAATAGCGGGCCGCGACGAACAGCTCAAACGTGTTGGCGCTCATACCGGACGCGTCATATTGGACGCAGTAGCGGAAACAGGATCACATCCCGAATGGATTTCGAATCCGTCAGGATCATGGTGAGCCGATCGATGCCGATGCCTTCGCCGCCCGCCGGCGGCATTCCGTGCTCGAGCGCGCGAACGTAGTCTTCGTCCATTTGATGCGCTTCTTCGTCGCCCTGGGCGCGTTCGGATAACTGCATTTCGAATCGGTGGCGTTGCTCGCGCGGATCATTGAGCTCGGTGAAAGCGTTTCCAATTTCCATGCCCGCCACGAAGATCTCGAAGCGCTCCACGAAATCCGGATCGTCGGGTTTGTTTTTGGAAAGCGGCGACACCTCGACGGGATAGTCGTAGATGATGGTGGGCTGGATTAGTTTAGCCTCGACGTTTCGCTCGAAGGATTCGACCAGCGCGTGACCCTTTAACTCCGGCGCTCCCACGGCTTCTCGCATCGAGACGCGTCGAAAATTTCCGAAATCGATCTTCTCGCCCTGATAATCCACTACCGCCGATCCCGTGGCATCCACCGCCGCTTGTCTGAGCAACTGCTCGGATAAATCCATCATGCCTTGGTAGTCGGTGTAGGCCTGGTAGAACTCGAGCATCGTGAATTCGGGATTGTGGTGGGTGGAGATTCCTTCGTTGCGGAAGTTCCGATTAATCTCATATACGCGTTCCAGCCCGCCCACCAACAGGCGTTTCAGATACAGCTCCGGCGCGATGCGCAAGTACAAATCCAGGTCGAGCGTGTTGTGGTGAGTGACAAACGGCCGCGCCGCCGCGCCGCCATAGAGGGGCTGAAGCATTGGCGTTTCCACTTCAAGAAACCCGCGCGCTTCGAGCTCTCGCCGCAACGAGGCGATGATTTTTGAGCGTGTGACAAAAACCTTCCGTACCTCGGGATTCGCGATCAGATCGAGATAGCGCTGGCGATAACGTGTCTCGATATCTTCCAGACCATGCCATTTCTCGGGCAACGGAAGCAGCGCCTTCGCCAGAAAATGCAGGCGTTCGACGTGAACGCTTAGCTCGCCGGTCTTGGTCCGGAAAAGATAGCCGTCGACGCCGACGATATCGCCGAGATCGAGGCGTTCGTACAAAGCGAAATCCTTTTCGCCCACGGCGTCCTTTCGAACGTAAATCTGGAGCCGCTCGCCGTTCTGGAGAAGATGCGCGAACCCGGCCTTGCCCATGCGCCGGATGGTCAGGATCCGGCCGGCCACGCGCACCTCGACGCGAGGTTCCAGCTCCGCGGCGGTCTTATTGCCGTGCTCGGCCAGAATCCGCGGAATGGTGTGGCTAAAATCGAACCGCTGGCCGTACGCTTGAAAACCCAGCGCTTCGATTTGGTCGATACTCTGGACGCGCTGCTGGTATAACTCGTCTCCCAAAGACAATAGTAGGCTCCTATGTTTGATGCCGTCGCGGACCGTCCGCTATTCCTTAGTGGACTCCGACTGCCCGCCGCTGCCGAGATACTCCTTAAGCCAGCCGATCCAGCGCCGATCCACGTCGCGCTGCCGGACAGGGTCCGCGGGGCTGTGTCCGCCGATCGGATAAGCGAAGAATCGCGTCGGCACACCGTTGTCCTTCAGCGCGTGGTAGAGCTCATACGATTGCGTGATCGGCACGCGATAGTCGCCGACGTCGGACAGGATCAAAGTCGGCGCCTTGATCTTGGTCGCGTACGTTAGGGGCGACTGCTGCAAGTAAGCCGCCGCATTATTGCCGGCGTAGGGCGACCCGCCGAACCCTCCGGCGCGACGAACGTTGGCGTCGCCCAGGTTGTATTGATCCAGCCAATTCGTGACCGCCGCCCCGGCAATCGCGGCTTTCCAAACCGGATAGTGACCCAGCAGCCAGGTGGTCATGTAGCCGCCATACGACCAACCCGTGACGGCCATTCGCGTTTCGTCCACAAAGCCGCGCTTTTTGAGCAAATCGACGCCCGACATCACGTCTCGGCCCGGCCCGTCGCCGGCGTCGTTCCAAATCGCGGCCTGGAATGCGTTGCCGAGGTTGTCGCTGCCGCGGTAATTCGGTTCGAAGACGATCCAGCCGTTCGCCGCCAGCAGTTGCGCGCGCGAGGAGAATGCTTCCTTGGACGCCGACCGAGGGCCGCCATGAATGTACAGCACCAGGGGATATTTGCGGCTCGGCGCGAAATCGGTCGGATAAGTCAGCACGCCGTCTAAATGGAAGCCGTTTGGTCCGTCCCACTCGAGCGTTTCGGTTTTTCCGAGATCCAACGCCGCGATTTCGCGATTGAAATCGGTGAGCTGCTTCACCGGGCCAGCCGGCGAAGCGAGATAGTAAAGCTCCGTGGGACGTTCCGGCCGAGCGCCCGCGAATGCGATTTCACCGTTCCGTCCAAGAGCCACATCCACCCAAAACGAGGAGTTAGGGCATACTTTGCCGAGCGGCACGCGATGCGCCGAGCCGGTGAGCGGCTGAATCCACAAGCCCACGGAAGTGCCGTCGTTCGCGCCTACGAGCAGCGATTTTCCATCCGCCATCCAAATCGCCCTTTGGATGTTCCGGTCGATGTCGCGCGTAAGATTGACGCTTTCGCCGCCCGAGGAAGGAACCGCGTAGATTTCGTTCACATTTCTGGTTTGGCCTTCGCGAGGGTACCAATAGGCGATGCGCGAACCATCCGGAGAAAAAATCGGATAACCCTCGTTCTTCGTGCGGCCGGTGACGGGATGAAAGGCGCCGCTCGAGACGTCCAGAACCTGGAGCGCGCTGTTGTCGGCGTCTCCTGGATGCGGAGTTTCCACCCTCACGAACGCGATGGACTTGCCATCGGGCGACCACGAGATGGGAGAAGCCGGCGAACGCGGCGGATGGCTCACGGGCAACGTCCAGGCGCCGGACGTGAGACGGCGAGCGTCTCCGCCATCGGCGGGAATCAACCACAGGTGCGCGGGCATGGGCGGCGCTTTCACCAGATAGTCGTCGTTGCCCACCTCGAACGAGTCGTTGAATTTGTCCTCGCCCGTTTTCTTGGGCGCCTCGTCCGCGGCCACGAACGCCAGCATCGTCCCATCGGGCCGCCAGGCAAATTGTTGAACGCCGGTCGCCGATTTCGTCACTTGGAACGCTTCGCCGCCCGCCATGGGGAGCGCGAAGATCTGAGTCTCGTTGTTCGTTCCCGCGGACAGAAACGCCAGCCGGTCTCCCGCCGGCGACCAGCGCGGAAAACTGATACCAGGCCGATCATGCGTGAGGACGCGCTGATGTCCGTTGGCAACGTCCACCAGAACCAGTTCCGCGTCGTATCGGTCCATCGCAAAGTTCGGACGCGATACGACGATCGCGATCCACTTGCCATCCGGCGAGATCTGGGGATCGGCGACGCGCGTGATCTTATCGAGATGCGAAATATCGAAACGGCTCGCGGCCGGCGCGCAGATCGTGCTCAGCACCAGGCAAGCGGAGGCGGCGAAGGTCTTCATGTACCCTCCTGTTCAGCGTTCATCATAACTCGCAATCAGGATCGCAACCGATAAATGGCGGTGTGTCGGACGGTCTGGATCAGCCTGCCGCCGCTCGCGAGCAGCATTACGTCCAGCGCCGCTAGTTCGTGGCCTTTTCGGTCGAAGCGATCGTGAATGCGTCCGCGCACCTCGATCTCATCGCCGACTTTCACGACGCCCCAGTTGTCAACCTCGCTGGCGGTGTGGATCCACGGCGCGAGCCGGAAATTGCGCACCAGGATGTCGTTCGAGAGCTGAAGCAACCGGCCCGGATCGGCGGCGTCGAGCCGCAACTTCACCGTCCCGAGCAAAGCGCCCGGCACTAAAGTATCGCGCGCAGCCGTGAGTCGCTGCTCCATCGCGGGCAAAGGCGCCTCGGCATAGGCTGCGGGCGCCGTGCGTGAATCTCGCCGGACCAAACCGGCCGCCTGAGCGCACACCGTGCCGTCCGCTCGTTCGGCCGTGACGCGAATGGAACCGTCGTCATCTACCTCGGCCCGCACCGTCACCTCGTCGCCGTCATAGAAAGGCTCGATCAGGCGCAGCGTAATCGAGCCATGTTCCAACCAAGCCGGCGCGGATTCGGCGATAGGCGCCATCATGTAGCCATACACGGTGGTCCCCGCCACCAGCCCGGCGCGAAAGCCGTACTGCGAGGCTATGCGATCGTCATGAATCTTGTTTTCGGATTCGGCGACGGTGTTAACGGCGCGAACGCGATGCAAGAGGAGCGGCCCGGCCACTTAGACCGCCGTCGTCTCGGCCACGCGTGCGCCCGCGTACCGCCGGTCGACGTAGTTGTTAAGGATCTCGATGAACTCCGCCACAATGCGATCGCCGCGCAGCGTGGTGGAGAGCTTGCCATCGACGTACACCGGCGCCACCGGCTCCTCAAACGTCCCCGGAAGCGAAATGCCAATGTGCGAGTGCTTTGATTCGCCGGGTCCATTGACCACGCAGCCCATCACCGCCACCTTCATCTCCTCGACGCCGGTGTACCTGCCCTTCCAGACCGGCATCTGCTCGCGAAGATAGGTCTGGATTTGATCGGCCATGTCCTGAAAGAACGTGCTGGTGGTGCGGCCGCAGCCTGGACAAGCCGTAACCTGAGGCGTGAAACTGCGGATTTCCAGGGCTTGCAGAATCTGCTGGCAGACCACCACCTCATCGGTTCGATCGCCGTTCGGAAGCGGCGTGAGCGAGGCGCGAATCGTATCGCCGATGCCTTCCTGCAGAAGAACGCCGATCGCGGCGGTGGATGCGACGATCCCCTTCGATCCCAAACCCGCCTCGGTCAGGCCCAGATGCAGTGTGTAGTCGCACTGAGCGGCCAGCTTGCGATAGACCTGAATGAGATCCTGCACGCCGCTTACCTTGGCGCTCAGGATGATCTTGTCGCGCCCGAGTCCGTAGTGCTCGGCGGCCTGGGCGGAATTGAGCGCGCTGCGGACGATGGCGTTCATGGTCACTTCCTTCGCGTCCAGCGGGTCGGCCAAGCGCGAGTTTTCGTCCATCATGCGCGTCAGCAAGGCCTGATCGAGCGATCCCCAGTTCACGCCGATCCGCACCGGCCGGTCGTATTCGATGGCGGCTTCGATCATGACGCGGAAATTGTCGTCGTGCTTCTTGCCGATGTTGACGTTCCCGGGATTGATCCGATACTTGGCCAGCGCGCGGGCGCAGTCGGGATACTTCTTGAGAAGGATGTGGCCGTTGTAATGAAAATCGCCGATCACCGGGACGCGGACGCCGAACTTGTCGAGCGTCTCCACGATCTTGGGGACCGCTTGGGCGGCTGCGTCGGTGTTGACGGTGACGCGCACCAGTTCCGAGCCGGCCTGCGCCAGCGCCATCACCTGGTTGACCGTGGAAACCGCATCGGCGGTGTCGGTGTTGGTCATCGACTGGACAACCACCGGGTGGTCGCCTCCCACCCACACGTTCCCAACTCGTACGGGCACCGAAATCCGGCGCTGCTCAACCGCCATTCCACCTCCAAAGAAAACTCCATTGTAGCAACTCGGCCTCGAATCCACGTATTTCCGAGGGAACAAGAGCACGCGGATAGGCATCTAACGTAACGGGAAGTTGCAGCCGTGACTCGGATTCGGATATACTCCGCAGTTGCACCAGTCAGGTTTCCTTAAGAGTGTCCCTGTGACCACACTCAACACATTTGAACGATCGGGAGGCGGCAGTGTTTTTCCAACCATCTAAGTTTGTACTAGCGATTGCTACGACCGCTGTGTTCGTCCTGGCTCCCGCCCGGATGGTCGGGCAAGCCACGGCGCCCTCATCCCAGCAACCTCAGAAGAACTGGAAGGATCGCGCGGAGTACGATTTGTACGACGCGATCACGAAGGAGAAGGATCCTAAAGCCAGGCTGGAGAAGCTGCAGCAGTGGGAAAAGCAGTATCCGCAGACGGACTGGGCCGCTGAACGGCGGACGCTTCTCCTAACAACGTACTTCGCGCTCGGCGACGCCAAGAATGCCACCGAGACGGCCAAGCGGATTCTGGCCGATGATCCGAAGAGCTTCAGCGCACTGTACATTATCGTGACGTTGACGCAGGCGCTGGCGGGCGGCAATCCCACGCCCGAGGTGCTCGATCAGGGCGAGAAAGCCGCGAACGCGCTGCTCGCAAACCTGGATACGCCTCCGCCCAACTTCACGCCCGAAACGTGGAAGAGCCAGCGCCCCCAGGTGGAGGAGTTGGGTCACACCACGCTCGGATGGATCGAGATGCAACGTAAGAATTGGCAGGCCGCGGAAGCCGCATTCCAGAAAAGCCTTCAAGTGAACCCCAACAGCGGCCAGGTGGACTACTATATGGGCACCTCGATCGCCTCGGAAAAAGACATCAAGAAGATGCCGGCCGCGCTCTTCTATTTCGCGCGAGCCGCTACCTACGAAGGTACCGGCGCGCTCAACGCGACCGGCCGCCAGCAGGTGATGACCTATGTGCAGAAGGCTTACAAGAGCTTCCACGGCAGTGATGAGGGATTCAACAATCTGATCGCCGCGGCCAAGACCCAGCCCGTGCCGCCGGCGGATTTCGCCATCAAGAACGCCACCGAGATCGCCGAAGCCCAAGCCCAGAACGAAGATGAATGGAACAAGGCGCATCCGCAAGAGGCGCTCTGGAAGAGCATCAAGGCCGCTCTCACCGGACCGGACGGTGCGAGTTATTTTTCAAGCAACATGAAGGAGACGCAGGTTCCCACCCTCAAAGGAAAAGTGGTGAAGCTGGATCCCGCCTTGCGTCCCAAGACGATTCTGCTGGCCATGGAAGACGGCGCCAACAACACCACTACCGCCGATGCTACGCTGAAGTTCGAGACTGCGCTCGCCGGCAGGTTGGACGAGGGGACCGAACTGTCCTTCGAAGGAGTTCCGGAAAGCTACACCGCCAGCCCGTTCATGGTGGTCTTTAACGTGGACAAAGACAAGCTG
>JBEKHQ010000013.1:0-13164 GCA_050012195.1 Bryobacteraceae bacterium
GAGATTTTCCTCGGCCTGGGCGAGCCGTCCTTCACACAAGTGTTGCGCAATATCTCCATCGGCAAGCTCAAGACCTACCAGCTCTATGATCGCCTGAAGACTCGTCTGCACTTGGCCAAACTCAACTCGGAAAGCATTCGGAAAGCCGAGCCGCGCTTGTGGGCGCGTTTGGGCGAACGGGATGAAGACTTCGCAACCGATCTCGCGCAGGCCGTTCTGGTTTCTCATCTCGGAATGATCAAGGCGGTATTGGACGAAATCGGCATCCCCAACGAAGACGGATTTTTCGCCAAGGACATCGACGGATCGAAATATTTGACCGAAGGCTGGCAGCAGAGAATCTACGACAAGTTCAAGGACGCCCATCCGCAACCGGTGCTGCTGTTCTACATCAACCACCTGGATTGGGAGCTGGCGAAAGCGGAACAAGTGTTCCAACCAGCGGCATGACCCTCGACGATCAAATCCATCGCTTGGTGACGGCTGCCATGGCGCGCGCCGAATCCGCTCGAGATCCCGAGGAGCTGGAGTCGGTTCGCATCGAAGTGCTCGGCCGTAAGGGATCGCTGGCCCAGTTCAGCAAAGAGTTCGGCAAGCTCCCCGCCGAGGAGCGGCCGGGCGCGGGGAAGGCGCTCAACGCCGCCAAGGAGACGCTCGAAAGCGCGCTCGAGGCTCGAAAGCAAGCCTTCGATGCCGCCGCTCTCGACGCGCGGCTGCGCACCGAGTGGCTGGATCTCACGCTGCCCGCGCCGGGTCCGCGCCCTGGCAGCCTGCATCCGGTCACGCTGATCCAGAACGAAATCGAAGACCTCTTTACCTCGCTTGGATTCGCGGTGCTGGACGGCCCCGAAGTGGAAACCGAATATCACAACTTCGACGCGCTGAACATCCCGCCCGAACACCCGGCGCGCGATATGCAGGATACGTTCTGGCTGACGGATGGCAATCTCTTGCGCACCCACACGTCGCCGGTCCAGGTGCGCGGCATGGAGAAATACGGGCCGCCTCTGCGAATGATCGCTCCTGGCCGCGCTTTCCGCAACGAAGAAGTGGACGCATCGCATGAGCACACGTTTTATCAATTGGAAGGCATGATGGTGGACCGCAATGTGTCGGTCGCCCATCTCATCTACTTCATGAAGACGCTGCTGAGCGCCATATTTCGCCGCGACGTCACGCTGCGGTTGCGTCCCGGATATTTCCCTTTCGTCGAGCCGGGGTTCGAATTGGATGTGCAATGCCTGATCTGCGGAGGACCGGGCTGTCCGGTTTGCAAGCAAAGCGGATGGGTAGAGTTGCTGCCCTGCGGCCTGGTGCATCCCAGCGTGCTTCGGATGAGCGGCATCGATCCGGACCAATGGGGCGGCTTCGCGTTCGGCCTCGGGCTTACGCGCCTCGCCATGATGCGTTACGGCATCGATGACATCCGCCTGCTGCAAAGCGGGGATCTGCGCTTCTTGAGCCAATTTTGAGCCGCAACTGATGAAATTCTCGTACAACTGGATTCGCGAATTGGCGCCGGCGCTCGATCAGACGCCCGAAGAGCTGATGCGTCTGATCACCATAAAAACCGCCGAGTGCGAAGGTCTCGAAGAAGCCGGGGTGCTGCTCGCCGACGCTTCGCCGGCGCGGGTCATCGGCGTCGAGCCGATTCCGGGCAGCCACAACCATAGGGCGGTGGTCGAGACGGCGCGCTATGGCGTCAAAACGGTCGTCTGCGGCGCGCCGAACTGCCGGCCCGGCCTGCTGACTGCCTATATTCCGGCCGGAGTGAAAGTGATCGATGGCGTCGAAAGCGACGGCATGTTGGCGAGCGGTCTGGAGCTTGGGATCAACCGGGATCACAGCGGCATCGTGGAATACACCCCGGAGACGCTGCTCGCGCTCGACACGATTATCGAAGTCGACAACAAATCGTTGACGCATCGGCCGGATTTATGGGGACACTTCGGGATGGCCCGCGAGGTGGCCGCCATAACGCACCAACCGCTGCGCGATCCGGTGCGCGTCGAACTGCTTCCGGCGTCTCCGGCTACCATCAGCGTAGAAATCGAGGATCTGACACTCTGTCCGCGGTATAGTGCGCTGGCCTTCGAAAACGTCACCGTCGCGCCGTCGCCGCTGTGGCTCCAATATCGGCTGGAAGCGGTCGGTTTGAACGCGATCAACAATATCGTCGATGTCACCAATTTCGTAATGGCGGAGCTTGCGCAACCGATGCACGCTTTCGACGCCGAAAAGCTGAACGGCAGATGCATCTTCGTGCGCCGCGCCCGCGCCGGCGAGCAGATCGTCGCGCTCAACGATCTCAGTTACAACTTGCACCCGTCCAACCTGGTGATCGCCGACGCCCAAGGCCCCATCGGGATCGCCGGTGTGATCGGCGGCCTCGACAGCTCGATCGGCACGGGAACCAAGCGGATCGTGCTCGAGAGCGCTTGCTTCCAAGCCGCCAGCGTTCGCAAGACTTCGGTTGCGCTCAAGCTCCGAACCGACGCGTCCATGCGATTCGAGAAATCGCAAGATCCGCGGAACACCGTGCGCGGCTTGGCCCGTGCCATCGAACTGCTGGAGCAAGTTTCTCCCGGAATCCGTCTGGTGGGTGGGCTGGCGGATCGAAAAGCCGATCTCAAGACGCCTCCGCCGATCGAGCTCACGCTCGATTGGCTGAGCCGCAAACTGGGCCGCGTCCTGACCGCCGATGAAGTGCGTTCCATCTTCGAATCCCTCGAATTTGGAATCCGAGAGAGCGCGCCGGGCCATTTTTCCGTTTCCGTTCCGAGCTGGCGCGCCACCAAAGACGTCTCGATCAAGGAAGACCTGCTCGAAGAGGTTGGGCGCATGATCGGCTACGATTCGATCACGCCTTGCGCCCCGCTGGTGGAGGCCCGAGTGCCACCCCAAGAGCCTTCGCGCTTGCTTCAGCGGCGCGTGCGAAGCATGGCCTCGGCGCAGGGATTCACGGAAGTGTACAACTACTCCTTCGTCACCGAAGAAATGGCGCTGCCGTTTGGACTCGCGATCAAGGAACACGCTCGAGTGTCGAATCCCATCGCATCCGATCAGACGCTTTTGCGGCGGAGCCTGCTGCCGGGTATCCGCAAGAATATCCTCGAAAACAGTCGCCGCCTGACTGCCTTTCGGTTATTCGAAATCGGTCGCGAAATCCATCCCAAACCACGAGGGCTTCCGCTGGAGTCTCCACACTTCATTGCCGCAATGTACGATCGCGAGGGCGACGGCAGCGCACTTCTGTTCGAACTCAAGCGCCTGGCGGAATGCCTGATGCGGGGGTGCGAAGTCCGTCCCGCGCCCGCGCGTTCGTACGAACATCCTGAACGGGCCGCCTCGGTTTGGTGGCGCGAGCACAAGATCGGCCGCCTTTTTGAGCTGCATCCATCGCTGGGAGCGGATGGGCGCGCGTCGATCTTGGATTTGGATTTGGCGCTGATCGAGCGGCTCGATAACGTGGAAGACCGCTATCAGCCGTTGCGCCGATTCCCCACCAGCGCCTTCGATTTGTCGGTGCTGGCAAGCTTGCGGGAACCGGCGGCGGAAATTCAGAATCGCCTGATCGCGGCTGCCATGCCCGATCTGGTGGAAATCGAATTCGTGCGCCAATATATCGGCGCTCCGCTTCCGGAAGATCGCAAAAGCGTCTCGTATCGTTTGACGGTGGGTGCCCGCGATCGCACACTGTCGTCCGATGAGGTGGCCGCAATGCGCGGCCGGGTGATCGAAGCCATGCAAAAGGCCGGCTATGAACTGCGGCTTTAATGGACGTGCATCGGATCTCCGAAATGGCCGATGATCCGCTCGGCGCAGAGACGGCAGGCTTCGTCTTCATCCGGATCGCGTCCCTCCGAGTGCAGTAGCTGCTGGTCGCGAACGGCCATGCTTCGTCCGCAGATCCAGTCCTCGCCATCACGGGAGTGAATGTGATTGAAATCGGTCAACGCGGAGTCCTCGCTTGAATACTTAGCCAGAATATCAGGTCGCCCAGGATCGGAATTTGCCGCTCACCGCTTTTCTTCTCGTCGCTTCCGCCGCTCTCGCGCACGCTACCTGGAATCTTCTGGTTAAGCACGCGGCTCACAGTCGGCGCCTGATCTGGTTTTCTTCCACGACGGAGGCGGCGTTGTTGCTGCCCGTTGCGCTGTGGGTGACGGCCAATTCGTGGTCCAGGCTCGGCGTCAAAGCCGCGCTATTCCTGGTCGCCACCGGCGTCGTGCATTTGCTCTACACCGCCGGCTTACAGCGCGGTTATCAGGCCGGCGACTTTTCGGTTGTGTACCCGCTCGCTCGCGGTTCTGGTCCACTCCTGTCCTTTTGCGGAGCCATCCTGGTGCTGGGCGAGCATCTCTCAGTACTGGCCGGAGCCGGAGCGCTGCTGATCACGGGAGGCATCCTACTTATATCCGCCCGCGCGACGGGCTCCTACCGCGGCGGACTCTTCTGGGGTATCGCCACCGGCTTCGCAATCGCATCCTACACCCTGATCGACGGCTACTCGGTCAAGGTCTTGCTGCTCGCGCCGGTACTGGTCGAATACGCGGGCAACCTGGTGCGCGCGATCATGCTCTCGGTTGGAACGCTTCGCGACCGAGCTTCGCTCGCCATCGAATATCGTGAGTTCTGGAAAGAAGCGACGGCCATCGCCATTCTGACTCCGGCTGCCTACATTCTGGTGCTGTTCGCGATGCAGATCGCTCCGGTGAGCCGCGTCGCTCCGGTGCGCGAGATGTCAATGATGATCGGCGCCTGGTTCGGCGTGAAGTTTCTTCGCGAAGAAAACGCCGGGCGCCGCATATTCGGCTCAGCGCTGATCGTTGCGGGGGTGGCCGCTCTAGCCTGGAGTTGAACATTCAGCGGCGGGAATTCGCTACTTGCCGGTGCGCTGGGCGAGCAGCCAAGCCTGACAATCGCGGCCGCCGTTGGGCGACTTGTAGGCGTAGGATCCGTCTTTGTTCATGCGGCGCGCGTTCGCCTGGTCGAGGAGCAGCGCGTGCAGATCGTCCTTGAGGCGCTGAATCAGCTGCGGCTTCTCCACCGGAAACAGCACTTCGACGCGGCGGTTCAAATTGCGAGGCATCAAGTCGGCGCTCCCGAGATAGCACTCCTCGGCGTCGTTGTTGCCGAAATAGTAGATGCGGCTATGTTCGAGAAAACGGCCGACGATACTACTCACGCGAATGTTGTCGCTTACGCCGGCGAGTCCCGGGCGCAGGCAGCAAGCGCCGCGAACGATCAAATCCACGGGGACGCCGGCCTGCGACGCTTGATACAACAACCGGATGATGGGGCCGTCCTCGAGCGCATTGGTCTTGAATACCAAGCGGCTGCGTCCGCCATTGCGCTGCACATCGATTTCGCGCTCGATCAGCTCTTCCAGACGCTGCCGGAGATTGATGGGCGCGACCAGCAGTTTCCGAAAGGATTCCTTATGCGAGTAGCCAGTGAGGTAGTTGAACAAATCGGTGGCGTCGGCGCCGATCTGTTCGTCGCAGCTCAAAAAGCCCAAGTCCGTGTAGAGCCGCGCGGTGACGGGATTGTAATTTCCGGTGGCCAGGTGGCAGTAGCGACGGATCAAGTCGCCTTCGCGCCGAACCACGAGGGCGATTTTGGAATGCACCTTCAGGCCGATCAACCCGTAGACCACGTGGACACCCTCGCGCTCCAACGCACGGGCCCACTCGATGTTGCTCTCCTCGTCGAAACGCGCTTTCAATTCAACCAGCACGGCCACTTGCTTGCCGTTCTCCACCGCTTCCAGCAACGCTTCTACGATGGGAGAGTTGCGGCCGAGCCTGTACAACGTCATCTTAATGGCGAGAACATCCGGGTCCTTGGCCGCCTTGCGCAGAAACTCGACCACCGGCTGAAACGAATCGTAGGGATGGTGCAGAAGCTGGTCTTCGCGCTGGATCAAAGCGAAGACATCTTCGTCTTTGGGGCCGAAACCGGGCGGCGTGGCGGGCAGAAACGGTTTGTCTTTGAGATCCGGCCGGTCGAGGCTCGCGAAGTCGCGCATGCGGCCGAGATCGAGCGGCCCATCCACGCGGTAAATGCCGGCGGGCTCGATCTCCAAGTTGTGCGCCAGAGTTTCGACGATCGCGGCGGGCATCTTCGCGTCCACCTGGAGCCGGACGGCGTCCCGGAAGCGCCGCTGCCAGACCGCTTCCTCGATGGTCTCCAGCAGATCGTCGGTTTCGAGTTCCTTGATCGCGACCTCGGCATCGCGCGTGACGTGGAAGACGCCGGCCTGCAGAATATCGAGGCCGGGAAAAAGGTGATGGAGATTGGCGATCACAAGCTGTTCGATGGGCACCAAGCCGAGCGAGCCGCCACTTTGTTCCTTTTTAGTCTTTAGGCTCACTCGAAGGAATCCGGGGAGCGAATCGGGAATCTTGACGCGGGCGAAGTGCTCCGGACCGCCGGGATCGCGGACCACCACCGCCACGTTCAGGCTGAGATTCGAAATGTGCGGGAAGGGCCGGCCGGGATCCAAGGCGAGCGGCGTCAGCACCGGAAAAACTTTATCCAGGAAAATCGCGTCCAACTGCGCGCGCGTATCGGAGTCGAGCGCGGCCAAGTCAAGCAAATGAATGTTGGCGCCGGCGAGAGTGGGAATCAATCTTTCGCGAAGGAACTCGTAAGCTTCGCTCATCAACTGCTCGACTTCCGCTCGAATCAGATCCAAGGTTTCCGCGGCGCTTCGGCCGTCGATTCCCGGTTCCTGAACGCGGTTTTCGATCTGTTGCAGCAAGCCCGCGACACGCACCATGAAGAACTCGTCGATATTGGAGCCGAAGATCGACAGAAACTTCGCGCGCTCGAGCAGCGGATTGCGAGGATCGCGCGCTTCCTCCAGCACGCGCCGCTGAAACTGCAAGTGGCTTAGTTCACGGCTGAGATAGAGCGAGGGATCGTGCAAATCCGGGGAGTCCGGCTCAGAAAACGCGACCCTAGCAGCTTCGGCGCACATACATACTTCATTTTAGCTTGGACGAACAAGGGCGGGCTTGATCCCAGGCGGCGTTTCTTGTTAGATTGAACCTTCCGCCGCAGTTCCCCCGCACGGCGCTTAGCTGATCCGTTAAGTGAAACGAGAATTCCGTTGAGCTTCGAAATCGAAATCAAGCTGCGCCTTCCCGACAAGGTCGAAAAGATGCGGCGATTGCTGCGCGAATCCGGATTCCGTGTCTCCAAGGGGCGCGTGTTGGAATCCAACATCCTGTTCGACAATTCCAAGCGCGCTCTCCGCAAGCACGGCAAACTGATTCGACTGCGGCGCGTAGGGCCGCATCGGCTGCTCACTTATAAAGGCCCATCCGAGCAAAGCCGCTACAAGAAGCGGCGCGAAATAGAGATCGATTTCAAGGACGGCGCGCATTTGGACGAAATCTTCCTGCACATGGGCTATCGTCCGGTATTCCGTTACGAGAAATATCGGACCGAGTACGAGATCGAGCGACTCGACGGCAAGGTTTTGCTGGACGAAACGCCGATCGGCAATTTCCTGGAGATCGAAGGCAGTCCGCGCTGGATCGATCGTACAGCTCGCGTGCTCGGGTTTTCGACCACGGACTACATCACGCGAAGCTATGGGTATCTTTATCTGGCGTACTGCCGCGAGCGCCGTCTGCCTCCCAAGGACATGCTGTTCGCCGACAAGAGACTGAAGCGCGCGCGACAGGATCAACGGTCTTGACTCCTTCCGGCCGGATCGCTCACGAGACTCGCTTCCGGGTGCGCTACGCCGAGACGGATCAGATGGGCGTGGTGTACTACGCGAATTACCTGGTCTGGATGGAACTGGGGCGCGCCGAGTATTGCCGGGCAGCCGGCATCCGGTATAAGGACATGGAAGCTCAAGACCAAATTCTCCTGGCGGTGGTGGACGCGCACTGCCGCTATATTCATCCGGCGCACTACGACGAAGAGATCGTGGTGGAGACCTTCATCGCGCGCGCGAATCGAAGGATGATCGAATTCCAATACCGGATTCGCGAGGCCTCAACGGAGCGGGATCTCGCCGAGGGCGAGACGAAGCACATCTTCCTCAGTCCGGCGATGAAGCCGGTTAAGCTTCCCGAGAAGTATTACGCGGCTTTCGGCGTGGGCGCGCCTATTGCTGGTTGAACTTGATCACCGATTCGCCGGTGAACTTATGATAGTTGCGGAATTCGATCACGTTGCGATCGCACACGTTGGAGCCGCGGTCGCAACTCAGCACCTCCGCGCGCACGGGGAGCAGGTATTTATCCGGCGTGCCTAACGTAATGTAGTCGTAATCCACCGCGGTTTCCACGGAGATCCTGGGAAACTCCTCGGGAATGTCCTTGGCCTGCATCTCGATGCGCAACGCGTGCGCGCTTTCCTTGTCCAGCCACACCGATCCTTTGTAGGCGGGCATAATGTACTGGCCGGGAACCTGGATTTTCCAGGACGACCGCATGCGCTCCACGGAATAATCGTAAACCGAGGAAGGCCGATGCGCGATGGTGTCCTCCTGTGCGTATTTGAAGTTGGCGGCGGTGCCCGGCGAGAATAATTCCGCCAAGATGGTTCCGAACTCTCCGGTGGACCAAGCGCCCGATTCCTCCGGCGGCTTCTTCAACGGTTTGTTATTGATCATCAGATTTTTGTAGCTTTCCTTGCCGCCTTCGTATACCACGTCGGCCGAAAGCACATCGATCACGTTCCAACTGGGCACGCGGGTTTCACTGCCGTAGCGGGTGGTAATTTCCTGGCAAACGTAATTCGGCAGGTTCTCGAGGAACGCACCCGCCACTTGGCGCGCCTTTTCGATGAACGCCATCCTGGGATTGGCGGGCGGCGGCGGGGGATGTTGAATCGGCGCGGGCCTATCGTCGTTGTTCCGCGCGCTGGCCACTCGATCGGGGATGCCTCGTTTCAGTTTGGGTGCGTCACTATCGTCGTCTTGCCCTGGCCTTACGAGAATGGTCGGCGGCGGCCCGGTCCGTTCCTCCGGCTCGACCTGATCGTTGGTCTCGATCTTGCGCGCCATCTCGGGATTCGATTTTATGCTGACCGCCTGGAACGTGCCGTCCTTATCCTGCGTCGCCTCCACGTCCACGCCATCGCCAGGTTTCAACTCACTGGGTTTGGTGGTGCTGTCCAGAATCTGAATGGTGAGTATCCGGGTGTCCGACGTTTCGACATCGATCGCCTTTTCGTCGACCTTGCGGATCACGCCGCTGTAGGTTTGAGATGCCGGTTTCGAATCAGAAGAGCTTCTCCTAGAACGCCCGGTACTGGGATTCGAGCTGCCCGGCGTTCGGCCCTGCGGATTCTGGCCGGGATACTGGCCAGGGGGATATTGGCCCGGGTATTGACCGGGCGGGTATTGTCCCGGGAATTGCGCCACGAGACTCAGCCCGGAGGTCAACAAAAGAGCCGAGAGTTTCAATCCCTGATTTAGACGAAGCGGGGCGATAGGCAGGTACATACAAGCGCTCCTTTCCACACCCTAGCACAATGAAATCTAGCCCTGAACGCGCTTTTCCTTGCCCGCCCAAAATCGCTCGCGCAGGATGAGCTTGCGGATCTTTCCGGTCCCGGTCTTGGGCAGAGGCTCGTCGTGGAAATCGATGATGCGAGGCATCTTATAACGCCCCAAGCGCTCGCCGAGAAATTTCAGCAATTCGTCGGAAGAGAGCTTCGAGCCCGGCTTCCGGACCACCACGGCCACCGGCACTTCGCCCCATTTTTCGTCGGGCGCGGCGACGACGGCGCACTCGAACACTTCGGGATGCGCAAAGATCGCCTTTTCGACCTCGAGCGACGAGATGTTTTCTCCGCCGCTGATGATGATTTCCTTCTTGCGATCCACGATGTGTACAAATCCGTCGTCATCCCAAATGGCCATGTCGCCGGTGTGGAACCAGGGGCCGCTCATTACGGAAGCGGTGATTTCCGGCTCGCGGAAATAGCCCTCCATGATGTGATCGCCGGCCGCCACCACTTCTCCGATGGCTTCCGAGTCGTGAGGCACATCGTTCATGTTCGGATCCACCACGCGTAACTGAATGCCCGGAACCGGCCATCCCGCCATGGCGCGCCGGTGATACCGCTCGGTGTCGGATTTGTAGACCAAGCCGGGTTTGTTCCGAGAGGAAGTCAGCAGCGGCGAGGTTTCGGTGAGTCCGTAGCCGGTGTACACATCGCATTGGAAGGCTTTCTCCATGCGTTCAATCAACTCGGGCGAGGAGGCGGCGCCGCCCAAAGTGATGTTGCGCATGCTGGAGACATCGAAACTCGCGAGGTCAGGCGCGTTGAGCAAGGCGTTCGCCATGGTGGGGACCAGACTCATGTCGGTAGCGTGGTGATCCTGGATCAGGCGGAAAACGCCGGTCGGTTCGAAACGGCGGACCATGATCTGCTTGACGCCCAGAAGCGTGGAAGCCTGCGGACGGCCCCATCCATTGGCGTGGAAAAGCGGGATGGTGTGCAGGTCCACCAAAGTCTCGACGTCCTTGAAGAGGCTGGCGACCGCGATGCCGTGCGTATACAGCGTGCGATGGCCCAGCATCACGCCCTTGGGCGTGCCCGTGCTGCCGCTGGTATAAAACAGCTCGGCGACCGCGTCCTCGTCGAAACTGAAAATGTCGGCGCGCTCCGGGTGGCCCTTATCCAGGAGTTCTTCGTAGGTCAGGTCGGCGATGGGCACTTTATCGTTGAGCGTCACGTAGCGGGTGATTTCGGGGCACAGCGGCTTCAAATGTTCCACCATTGGCGCGAAATCGTTTTCGAACATCAGCACACGCGCGCCGGAGTGATTGAGGATGTTGGTCAGCTCGACGGGAGACAAGCGCACGTTCAACGGCATGACGATGGCGCGGGCCTGGACGACGCCGTAATAGCCTTCCAAGAGCTGGTGATTGTTGAAACTAAGGTAGGCCACGCGATCGCCCGGCCGGATTCCCTCCTTGGCTAGAGCGGTGGCCAGCCGCTCGCAACGTTCGCCGAATTCGTTGTAGGTGTATTCGCGCGCGCCGCACACTACGCCGATCTTTTTTCCGAAAAGGTCAACCGCCCGATGCAAAAATCGAATGGGCGTTAAAGGAACGAACATGGTCGCATTGTACACTTACGCGGGTCTTGGCGGGCGATCGGGCGCGGCGAAAGCTTGGGTTCGTTTTTACAATTTTGCATTGTGCGGTAGCGCGCTAGGGAGTGAGGTTTGCCGGCTGGGTCCATCAAGACAAGGTTACGCTCGGCGGATGGGAGTCTTGACCGTGGGATGGCGTAAGTGGTTGTGTCGGGGGAGTAAATAATTTCGGAGCGAACGCGAATGCTAATCTCGATGCATGGTTTGCATCTCAGTTCTCTATCCGAACGCCTCCGGTAAAAAGTTCGATCACGACTACTATGCGCAAAAGCACATGCCCCTGGTCATGAACAGATGTAAAGGCTCCGGACTGATCCGCTACGAGATCGACACGGGGCTGGCGGGTGGAACGCCCGGATCCGCGGCGCCATTCGCCTGTGTCGGCAGGCTGTACTTCAGCACGGTGGAGGAGTTCCAACAAGCGATGGGAGCGCATGGTCCCGAAATCATGGGCGACATTCCCAACTACACCGATATCCAGCCGCAGATTCAAATCAGCCATTTGGCTCAAAGCTAGCCGCGTTGCTAGTGAGTCATGGCGTAGACGATGTAATTCACGCCGATCCGGATGCCGAGCGCGGAATACTTCTCGGGATATCGGGGATTGTCGGCGTGCTCCCAGGAATCGCCCAAATCCATGTCGTGGCAGATGGCCACCATGATGCGGCCTTTGTCGTCGAAAATGCCGCGCCAGTGCGGATCGAATCCGTCCTTCTCGAAAACCCGGTGCGAGTACACGAACTGTTCGCCGGGCACCTGGTAGCGCTGATCGAGATCGAAAATAGTGTGAAAGATGGCGCTGCCGTTCTCGATGTCCACGATGGGCCGGTCCGGAAACACGCGGTTCATGCCGGCGAGAAAGATATTCCACTCGTCGGTGCCGTGGAAATCGTCGCACATAAAGAATCCGCCGCGCAGCAGGAAATCGCGCAGCTTGGCGGCCTGGGCATCGGTCAAATCCCAGTGCCCTACCTCGACGCCGTACAGCCACGGCCAATTGTAGACCTCGTCGCCGTCCTCCAAATTCACGGGCTCCTCTACTGACCGCGCCTGGATGCGGGTGAGGCGGCGCACGGCCGCGGAAAGATGGCGGTCCGAACGCGGATAGTCGATGGTCCAATCCGTTCTGCCGTCCCACCAGTTCGGATAATACGGACGCGGATACTCGTTGGCGTAGAAGCGGTGAGCGGAGGGATACATCAGGCGCGCGAAGGTCCACTCGCCGGGAACCCGCCAATCGGAAGGGATGGGGAAATTTTCGTATTCAAAGCCGGGATACTCGCGGAAGGGGCGCTGCGCGAAGGCGGCGCAAATCAGCACGGAAGTTGCGAACCCGAGAGCCAGGGGAAACCGTAAGCGGACGAAGTTGCGCATCGATGCGGTTAATTCGAGGATGCCATATTCCGACGATAGCTCCGGGACGCCTGGGCGGAACTACTGAATCGGAACGGTAACGGGTGGACTGCTAATGCCGTCCACGGTGAGGACTACCGGCACATCGGCCGCCGCCGCGACGCCCGAGGGAACCAACACGTCCACTTGATAAAGACCCGCGAAGTTGGGCGCCAATCCCGCGTACAAGACTTTCGCCGGCTGGTTGCCAATGGTGACAGTGACCGTATTCGACGTGTACGCCAGGGGCGACGATGGGGCGGCCGAACCGGTAGCCACCAGAGGATTCACGGTTCCCAATCCCGCGCAGTAGATCACCAAAGCGTCGCCCGCGGTGGCCGCATGGGACGAATCAGCCTCGAACTGGGCGCCATCCGGCGGGACCACCACGATCACGCCGATCCCCTTGCCGCTCTGATCCTGCGTGAAGACGCCCGGCTGAGCGGACGCCACTGTCACGGTTTGCGGCAGCGAGTACGCCATGTCTTGTTGAACGATCAACTGCTGGGTCGAGTTGGGCGTTATATCGTAGGGGACGATCGCATTGATTTGGCCACCGTTAGTGAAAAGCAGCGGCAGCGTCTCCCCGGCCAGGATGGCTTGCGTTCCTCCGAGTGTGGCGACCAGCGGCAGCGAAG
>JBEKHQ010000014.1:0-12922 GCA_050012195.1 Bryobacteraceae bacterium
CCGATTCCGTTATGATTCTTTCCGGCTTCCCCGAGGACGAACTTCCGCGCGGTTTTCCCTCGCGCGAGGTCTTGCGCAAGGACGGATGGGCGTGCGTGATCTGCTGAAAAAGCGCAAAAAGCCCGCAGTGCGTGACCGCGGGCTTCCTCCTAACATTCGGAGCGCTTACTGGCTGGTTTGGTCGGATTGATCTGACGGACGGCGTTTCAAAGTGGGCCGGTCGTCGTCATCGGATCGCGGCGTCTTGCCGTTCTCATCCGCGTCCACCGGACCGGTGCCCGACCCAGGCGCCCTGCGAAGCTGCGGCTTACCCGAATCCTTGCCGTCGTCGATCTTGCGCTTGTTGTGCATCGCGAGCAAGCGATCCTTCACTTCGTTGAATTCCGACGTGGTCACGACGTACTCGGGCTTGGCCTTCAGCAGCGACTGAATATTTTTCTGCGCGGCCTTGATCCGGTCGTCGGTGGGAGGATGCGTCGAGAATACCTTGGCCACCGTGCCGGGCTTGCGTTTCTCGAGCGTCTGGATCTTTTCGAAAAAGTCGACGAAGGCTTCCGGATCGTAACCGGCCTTGTACATATATTCCAGGCCCAACATGTCGGCTTCCGATTCCATGCCGCGCGAGAATTTCAAGAAGCCCACTGGAACCAGAACGCTGGCGGCTTGATAGATACCGTAGCCGGTCCAGCCGCCCATGAAAATCAGCGGAATCATTCCCAGTTGGGCGATTTCGCCGCGCGTGGCCTGCCTGGTGCCGTGACGCGCCGCGACGTGCGCGATTTCATGCGCCATCACTCCGGCCAGTTCGGCCTCGTTGTCCGCCTTGAGGATCAGCCCGGAATTCACGAAGAAGAACCCGCCGGGCAGCGCGAAAGCGTTCACGTCCTCGCTGTCGATCACCTTGATGGTGAACGGAACCTTGGCGTCGGAGTTGCGCACCAGGTTCTGTCCCACGCGGTTCACGTATTCCGAGACCACCGGCTCGTTGATGATCTTGGCCTGCCGCTCCACCTGCATCGCGAGCTGCTTGCCGAGCGCGATTTCCTTTTCCAGCGAGTAGAAGTTCACGCCCTTGCCGACGTCGCGATTCCCGATCTGATCCGGATCCTTCTTCGGGTCGTCGCCGAAAACCAGATTCGGAGCGGTAAGGTTGAAGACCAACAGGAGACTGAAACTAGAGGACAGCAGGCGTTTCATCAAACACTCCTAGAATCCAGTATAGAGCCTTTCAGAGTTTAAACGTATAGTGGTTCTGATGGGTTTCCAAGAAAAGCCATTGTGGAGCGGCTATCGCGCTCAGTTCCCCGTGACCCAGCAGCTCATTTACCTGAACCACGCCGCAGTGGCGCCGCTACCCAAAACGACGGCTGCGGCCATGCAATCCTTCGCCCAGGACGCCACCGACTTCGGTTCTCTGCACTACGACCAGTGGTTGGACGCGTACGAAGCAATCCGCGTCCTGACTGCGCGGCTGATCGGCGCCAAACGCGGCGAGATCGCGATCGTGAAGAACACCTCCGAAGGCCTCGCCACGGTCGCGATGGGACTGGACTGGCGTCCGGGCGACCGCATCATCGCCTTCCGCGAGGAGTTCCCGGCCAACGTTTATCCCTGGAAACGGCTGGAGGCGCAACGCTGCTACATCGAATGGCTCTCGATTCACGATTCGCTCGACAGCATCGATAGAGCCTGCCGCGGCGCCAAACTCTTGTCCATCAGTTTCGTGCAATACCTCAGCGGACTGAGGACGGACCTGAACGCGCTCGGACGAATCTGCCGGTCCCACAATTGCTTCTTCCTGGTGGACGCCATCCAGGGCTTGGGAGCATTCCCGGTGAACGTTGAGACCGCATGCATCGACGCGCTGGCCGCCGACGGCCACAAATGGCTGCTCGGTCCGGAAGGTTGCGGCATCCTCTATGTTCGGCAGGAACGGCAGGATTCGATCTATCCGCGGGAGTTCGGGTGGACCAACGTCGCCGGCTATAACGACTACGCTTCGCGCGACATGACTCTGCGCCCGGACGCCGGCCGCTACGAATGCGGGACATTGAATACCATCGGATGCTACGGATTGCGCGCGTCGCTCGAGTTTTTGCTGGAAGTCGGCGTCGAGCGGATTGGTCCGGCGGTGCAAGCCTTGGCGGACCAGTTGGAGGAAGGCGCCCGCCGCAAGGACTACACGGTGCTGGGAGATCGCGCGCCGGACACCGGGTCCGGGATCGTGTCCATCCACAAGTCTGGTTTGGACAGCCGCAAGATCGCGCGCGACCTCAAGACGGCCGGGATCATCGTGGCGCCGCGGCAAAGCTGGGTGCGATTCTCGCCGCATTTCTACATCAGCCCGGAGGACATCGAACGCGCCATCGCCGCGCTGCCCTAGCCGCCTGTGGCAGAAGTCTTGGACAAGCTCAAAGCATGTCCCACGAGCCTTGTAAGTGCTGGATGGACAGTGTGGGACATGCTTTCAGCTTGTCCTGTTCGGGCGTGAGAGAAACTTCTGCCACAGGCCATTAGATATCCAGGCCGAGCGGCTTCTTGGGGACTTCGTCGCGCATTCTGCGCCATTTGCGTTCCAACCGCGGCATCACCAACAGGAGCAGCACGCCCGCCAGCGTCGCGCCCAGCGCCACCGACCAACCGAACAAGTGCTGCGACGTTCTGAAGCTCCTGAGCCACAGCAACGCCACCAGTATTACGCACGCAGAGATGCGGAACAGGCGTCGCGGCGACATCGAATACCCAATATCATATCCGCCGGATCTACTTCCGCGGGAACTGCTCGTCCAAAGCCAGATTCAGCTTCAACACATTCACGCGCGGCTCGCCCAGCAACCCGAGGTCGGGCTGCTTGGTATATTGCGCCACCAACTGGTTCAACTGCTCCACCGAAACGCGTCGAGCTCTGGCGACGCGCGGAACTTGCGCCGCCGCGGAATCCGGACTGATATCCGGATCCAGGCCGCTGGCCGACGTCGTCAGCAAGTCGGCCGGAATCGGTCCGTGATAATCCGGGTTCTCCTTGCGGAATTTCGCCACCGAAGCTTTCACGCGGTCGATCAGCTTCTGGTTCGTGGGTCCATAGTTCGACGCGCCCGAATTGGCGGCGTCATATCCATCCGCGCCCGCCGCCGACGGCCGAGGCTGGAAGTACTCGCGTTTCGTAAAGTTCTGCCCGATCAGCTCCGAGCCCACCACCTTGCCTCCGGACGTAATCAAACTTCCGTTGGCTTGATGCGGAAAGATCACCTGGCAAATGCCCGTAATCGCGAGCGGATAAACGATGCCGAGCAGCAGTGTTAGAAAGAGATTGATCCGCAGTGCCGGTAGAATTTGTGGCCACATAATTTTCTCCTACGCCAAATGAAACAGGACCAGCAGTTGATCGATGGCCCAAATTCCGGGGAACGGAACCAGGATGCCGCCCACGCCCCAGAGCAAGAGATTTCGCCTCAGCAACGCGGCCGCGCCCAGCGGCCGATACTTGACGCCCCGCAGCGCGAGGGGAACCAGCGCAATGATAATCAGCGCATTGAAAATCACCGCCGCCAGGACGGCGCTATTGGGGCTGTGCAGATGCATGATGTTCAGGCTCGCGAGCGCCGGGTAGGTGGCCATGAACATCGCCGGAATAATGGCGAAATATTTCGCCACGTCGTTCGCGATGGAAAACGTAGTGAGCGCGCCGCGCGTAATCAGTAACTGTTTTCCGATCGCCACCACCTCAATGAGCTTGGTCGGATTGCTGTCGAGATCCACCATATTGCCGGCTTCCTTGGCGGCCATCGTGCCGGTGTTCATCGCCAAGCCGACGTCCGCTTGCGCCAACGCGGGCGCGTCGTTGGTGCCGTCCCCCGTCATCGCCACCAGCCGTCCGGCAGCCTGCTCCTTCTTGATGTATTCGAGCTTGTCCTTGGGCGTGGCTTGTGCCAGGAAATCGTCCACGCCGGCTTCGGCGGCGATGGCGGCGGCGGTCAGCGGATTATCGCCGGTGATCATGATGCTGCGGATTCCCATGCGTCGCAGTTGCGCGATCCGCTCCTTCATTCCGCCCTTCACGATGTCCTTCAAATAAATGACGCCGAGCAGCCGCTTTCCATCGGCCACCGCCAGCGGCGTGCCGCCGTTGCGCGAGATCCGATCGCTCATTTCCTGAATGTAGGGAGGCACGTCGCCGCCCAGTTCGGTCACGAATCGGCAGATGGCTTCCGTGGCGCCCTTGCGAAGACGCCGTCCCTCGAAATCGACGCCGCTCATGCGCGAGTAGGCCGAGAACGGAATGAAAGTCGCTTCGCCCTCCGGAATGTGCCGGCCGCGCAGACCGTATTTCTCCTTGGCGAGAACGACGATGGACCGGCCCTCGGGCGTTTCGTCGGCCAGGCTCGACAATTGAGCGGCGTCGGCCAGTTCCTCTTCGCTGACGCCGGTGATGGTGAGAAATTCCACCGCTTGGCGGTTGCCCAACGTGATGGTTCCGGTCTTATCCAGCAGCAGCGAGTTTATGTCGCCGGCCGCTTCCACCGCCTTGCCGCTCATGGCCAGTACGTTGTGTTGCATCACGCGGTCCATGCCGGCGATACCGATGGCCGATAAGAGGCCGCCGATCGTGGTCGGGATCAAGCACACCAGCAGCGAAACCAGAACCGCGACGCTCGGCACGAACCCGGCGCCCGCCTGCGCGACGCTATACACCGCGTACGGCTGCAACGTCATCACGGCCAGCAGGAAAATCAATGTCAAGCCCGCGATCAGAATATTCAGCGCGATTTCGTTCGGAGTCTTTTGCCGCTCGGCGCCTTCCACCAGCGCGATCATGCGGTCCAGAAACGTCTCGCCGGGATTCGAAGTGATCTTGATCTTGATCTGATCGGAGAGCACCTTGGTGCCGCCCGTGACTGCGCTACGGTCGCCGCCCGATTCGCGGATCACCGGCGCGCTTTCGCCCGTAATGACGGATTCGTCCACGGTGGCGATGCCGTCGATCACTTCGCCGTCGCCGGGAATCAGGTCGCCCGCGTCGCACACCACGCTGTCGCCGCTTCGGAGGGCGGAACCGGGCACCTCCTCGATTTTGCCGGACGAGGTCAGGCGTTTGGCCAGCACATCCGTCTTGGTCTTGCGAAGGCTGTCGGCTTGCGCCTTGCCGCGGGCTTCCGCCATCGCCTCGGCGAAATTGGCGAACAGCACGGTGAACCACAGCCATAGCGCGATTTGGATACCGAATCCGAGGCCCGTCGCGCCGACGAAAATGTCCCGAACCACGAACACGGTGGTGAGCGCCGCGCCCACCTCCACTACGAACATCACCGGATTCTTCATCAGCGTGATGGGGTTCAGTTTCCCGAAAGAAGCCCGCATGGCGCGCCGGACGATTTCCCGATCGAAAAGCGGACGGGCGCGCGCCAGCTTCTTGGGCAGAAGCGACGTGGGATCGTCGATCGGATTGTGCGGAGCGGTTTGGAGCGGAGAAGTTAGTGTCGACATGGTTAACTCCCTAGCAAGATCGCGGAGAAGAGCTTGCCGCTATGCATCAGATAGTGCTCCACCACCGGGCCCAGCGAAACGGCCGGGAAATAAGTCAGGACGGCAATGATGACCACGGTGCCCACCAGCAACCCCACGAACAGCGGACCGTGCGTCGGGAAGGTGCCGCTGGTAACGGGCACTTTCTTTTTGGCGGCGAGACTTCCGGCCGCCGCCAGGATCGGGATCAGGAACAGGAAGCGGCCGATCAGCATCGCCAGCCCCAGCGTGAAGTTGTACCACGGCGTGTTGGGGTTCAAGCCTCCGAATGCGCTTCCGTTGTTGCCGGTGGCGCTGGTGTAGGAGTAGATAATCTCGCTCAGCCCATGCGGCCCGTTGTTGCCCGTATTCGCCGTCGCCGCGCCCGGTGGATTCCAATATCCTTTGGGCGTGAAACCGGCCTGCGTCGTGATGGCGCTGAACACCAGAATGCAGGCCGAGGTGGCGATAATCGCGAGCATCGCCATCTTCACCTCTTTCTGTTCCAGCTTCTTGCCCAGGTATTCCGGCGTTCGTCCCACCATCAGGCCGGCGATGAACACGGCGATAATGCAATAAATCAGGATGCCGTAGAGACCCGCGCCCACGCCGCCGAAAATAACGATATCCGTCATCATGTTGAGCAACGGCACCAGACCCGCGATGGGCAGGAAGCTGTCGTGCATCGCGTTCACCGCGCCGCAACTGGTGTCGGTGGTAATGGTGGCGAACAGCGTTGAGTTGACGACGCCGAACCGGACTTCCTTGCCTTCCATGTTGCCGCCCGTCTGTCCGGGAGTCGCGCTGGTCTCGAGCCCCAGCTTCGCCAGTATCGGATTTCCGGCCTGCTCGAATCCATAGCAGACAAACACGCCGATCACGAACATCACGGTGAACGCGGCGAAGATCGCCCAACCCTGGCGCGTATCGCCGACCATCCGCCCAAAGGTGTAAGTCAGCGCGGCGGCAATCGTGAGCAGCAAGAACATCTCGACGAAATTGGTTACGGGCGTTGGATTCTCGAACGGATGAGCCGAGTTGGCGCCGAAGAAGCCTCCGCCGTTGGTGCCCAGCAGCTTGATGGCTTCCTGAGAAGCCACCGGCCCTTGCGCGATGGTCTGCGTGGCGCCTTCCACGGTGGTCGCCACGGTGGAAGGCTTCAGATTCTGAATCACGCCTTGCGAACACAGGAACAAGGCGGCCACGATGGAGATCGGAAGCAGCACGTACAGCGTGGCGCGCGTGACGTCCACCCAGAAATTGCCGAGCGTCTTGGCTTCGTGCCGCGCGAACCCTCGCACTACCGCGATCGCGACTGCCAGGCCCGCCGCCGCGGAAATGAAATTCTGCACCGTCAGGGCGGCCATCTGCGCGAAATAGCTCAAGGTGGATTCGCCGCTGTAGGACTGCCAGTTGGTATTGGTCAGAAAGCTCGCGGCGGTGTTGAACGCCAGGTCGGGCGTGACGTTGGCAGTGCCGAAATTCTGCGGATTGAAGGGCAGATAGCCCTGGGCGCGTTGTATGAAATACACCAGCAGAAAACCGAAAAAGCTGAAGCTCAGCAGCGAAGCAGCGTAGCTGGTCCAGCGCTGCTCCACGTCTTCGCGCACGCCGGTGGCTTTATAGGTCAACACTTCCAGCCATCGCAGCACCGGATGCATGAACGTGCGCTGCCCTTCGAACACGCGGGCCATGTAGGCGCCCAGCGGCTTGGTGAACACCAGGATCAAGGCAAAGAAAACAACGATTTGTAAAATCCCCGCGCTAGTCATGGGATCCTTTCAAAACTTCTCCGGACGCAGCAGCGCGTACACCAGGTATACGAACAACCCCAGCGCCGCAATTCCCGCAATGATGTAATCCATGAGTTTCTCCTACGAAGGAACTTCCTACAATTTGTCGCAGGCCTTGGTGAAGGCCCAGCAGACCAGCAGGAACCCGCAGCCTACCGCCACATAGAACACGTCCAGCATGCTTCTACTCCCCTTCCGTTACGATCACTTGATGCCCGGCGCGCCTCAGCTTGCGCGCCAGCCGTTTCTCGGGGTTCAACCACCCGCGAGCGCGCGCTCCCACCACCACCAAGGAATGCGGTGGCAGCACGGCCAGCACTGTATCCAGACTATCGCGGCAGAGATATAAACGCACGCTGGTCTCGATGGAGCTTTCCCCGGCGATCACGCGGAACAGCCGCTCGTTGAAGCTAATCGGCACCGGCGGATTGGTCAGCGGCAAGGGATACGGCACCACTTGGGGCACCACCAGGTTGATGCGGCCGTTCAGGCTGCTCGCCAGAGCGCCGGCCTTTTTCAGCGCCGCCAGCGTCGAGTTCACGGTGGTGAAAACCACCGCGATATCCAGAGTGGATTCGGCCTCCCCGATCCGCCGGCTCACGACGGCGGGCGTGAACTGTCTCTCGTTACTGAATGACGATTGGGCGAGTGACATGTGGTTGCGTACTCCCATATCCGAGCGTATGCCTCCGTGCCTAAGGAAGTCATTGACAAGGCGTGAGGAATTCATAAATACGCCGTCAGGAACGCCTCGAGCAGGATGCTCGTCGGCTTGATGCCGCTCGCTGAGCGAGCGTCGATGGCCTGAAATCACCCTTCCCCGTCGCCGCCGCGAGCCCGGCAGCTAGTTCGGTCGGGAACCCGTGAGAATCGTCTGCATGATGAGCTCGTTGCCCTCGTGACAGGCGAATTCATAGAGCCGCTCTTCGGTCCGATTCAGCCGGATCATGGCGGTCCACGGTTTGGTCCAGGTGTTGGGGTCGTCAAACGTCATCTCATACCGGATCTCGTCCGGAGACACCCGCGTGAAGCGCTCGATCAAGTGGAAGCTTTCCGACACGCCGAACGAATTCAGCTCCGCGTTGAAATTCGTGGTGTCCACAACCAAGGTGTCGTTCTCCCACCGCCCGCGCGAATCTCCGGACCAGCTGCGTACCTGATCCGGCAGGTGCGGACGCCCATCGGTGGGAATGATGCGCGGCTCGTGGATGTTTTCCGAAAACAAAACCACGTGATCCCGCGTTTGGACGATCTGGTAGTAACCGTGCAGCCCCGCGCTATACACGCCGTTCACGCGAGGCACGCCGAAGGTGATGCAACGATCCCCCGGCGCCACTTCCTTCGGCCCGGAAGGATTACCCCTGCCCGATCGAGCGACGCCCCAGGCGGCCCGACGCTGCCGTCCGGCTTCGGTATACGCGGGCATCCTTCCATCCGGAGGGTCGATAATAAGCGAAGTCCGGTTATCGATCACCAACTCGGCTACCCGCTCGGAGCTATCCGTCGCGCCTCCGCTCTTAAACTGCTCCACATTCCGGAAGGCCGCCATAAAGTACTCTTCCGGTCCCGCGGCATCGCTGCCCCCGCCGCCGCTGAAGATTTTCTTCGCCCGCCGATTCAATTCCGCGACTTCCTCGTCGGTGAGCGACACGCGCCCCGCCAGCTCCTTCGGCCGTTCAAAAGGGGTGGCGCTTCGGTTCAGCCAATTCCCTTGGAGGTCGGGATGGCCGTCGGGCGTGCGCGGGATGGCTCTTGCCGCATCGGACTTTCGAACGGACGCAGTCTGACCGTAAACCGCGAACGCGAGCGCGGCCCCGAGCAACGAACTGGTAAACGCTGGCCTCGAGAACATTCGGACCTCCTGGCCCGTAAAATTGTATCGTAACGCGTGCGCGGCGGCGCGGGCTTCCGATATATCCTGGAACCTGCAACTGGCGCCTCCAGGGCGACCAAGGAGTTTCGACAAATGAAGCAAGTTCGCCGCCATTGCGGATGGTTGTGCGCCGCCGTTTTGTTTCTCGCGTGTCCCACCGGTCTCCATTCGGCCGACGAGCCCAAAGACAAAAAAGAGGGTCTGCCGCTGAAACCCGTGCGCCGTGTCGAGTTCACCACCGACGAGGGCACCTGGATGTCGCTCGACGTGTCGCGCGACGGCAAGACCATCGTCTTCGAACTCCTGGGAGATCTCTACACCTTGCCGATCGAGGGCGGCGAAGCCAAGCTCCTGATGGGCGGCTTGCCGTTTGACAGCCAGCCCCGCTACTCGCCCGACGGCAAGTGGATCGCATTCCTCAGCGACCGCGATGGCGCCGAAAACGTCTGGATCGCGAAGTCCGACGGTTCGGGGCCTAAACAACTCAGCAAGGATAAGCAAACTACCTTCGCTTCTCCCTGGTGGACGCCGGACGGCCAGTTCGTCGTCGTGTCGCGCTCCACCAATCTTCCCTTCGCTCCGTTTGAACTATGGATGTACCACGTCAAGGGCGGCGCAGGCGTCCAGATCACCAAGTTCCGCGCCAAGCCGGATGATCCCAGGGATAAGTGGTTCAACGCCGTGGGCCCGGTCGCTTCGCCGGACGGCAAGTATCTCTACTACACCCATCGCGACAAAGCATTCAATCCGTACAATGTCGTGTTTCCTTTGTCGCAGATTGTCCGCCGCGACCGGAAGACCGGCGACGAGGACACCATCACCGACGCGCCGGGCAGCGCCTTCAGTCCCATGCTCTCGCCGGACGGAATGAAGCTGGTCTACGGAACTCGCCAGGAAACCGAGACCGGTTTGCGCATCCGCGATCTCGCCACCGGCGAGGAGCGCTGGCTGAAGTATCCCGTCGATCGGGATGACCAGGAATCGCTGTACACGCGCGATTTTCTTCCCGGCTACGCCTTCAGCCCCGACGGCAAGGAAGTAGTGGCGGGATACGGGGGCAAAATTCGCCGCGTGAACGTTTCCACCGGCGAGGCTCGCGACGTTCCTTTTACCGCAAAGGTGTCGCTCGATATCGGGCCGCAGCTGCACTTTCCCTGGCGCGTCGAGGACGGGCCGGTAAAGGCGCGCCTGATCCAGGATGCCAGCCAGTCTCCGGATGCGAAGCGCTTGGCATTTTCCGCGCTTACGCATATCTACACGGTGGACCTTCCCGCGGGCGCGCCCAAGCGCGTTACCGCCGGCGAAGCGCGCGAGTTTCAACCGGCCTGGTCGCCCGACGGGCAGTGGCTGGCATACGTCACCTGGTCGGAAGAGGGCGGTCACATCTGGAAGACACGGGCGGATGGCGGCGCCGCGCCGCAACAGCTCACGCGCGCCCCGGCTTTCTACCATGACGTGGTTTGGTCCCCGGATGGGAGCCGCATCGTCGCCCTGCGCTCGCCGCGGAGGGAGCGCGTGGTGCGTCCGCAGGATTTCGATTTGACGCCCAGCGCCGACCTGATCTGGATTCCTTCCGCGGGCGGCGATGCCAACGCGATTCTTCCCGCGCGCGGCGCAGGCCGTCCGCACTTCGGCCCCGAGAGTGATCGCGTCTACGTCTATACGCCCGGCGGCCTGATCTCGCTGCGCTACGACGGCACCGACCGCCGCACTCACCTCAAGGCGGTCGGCAAAGCCCAGTCGCAGGACACGCCCGAGGGCAGTCCCGCGGACGATGTTCGCATCAGTCCCGATGGGCAGTGGGCGTTGGCCAAGGTCTCGACACAGCTCTACGTGATCGCCGTGCCGCACATGGGTGGCGAGCCCCCCATCGTAAACGTTTTCACCCCTTCGGTACCGACCAAGAAGATCACCGACATCGGCGCCGACTATTTCAATTGGGCCGACAGCGGCGCTACCGTCACGTGGGCGTTAGGGTCCAGCTTTTTCCGTCAACCTTTGTCGACCATCTCGTTCGAGGAGCCGAAACCGGAAGAGAAAAAGGAGACGAATGTCGCTCCGCCTGCGCCACCCGCACCAGAGCCGTCGAAAAACAAAAAGAGCCCGAAGGTAGCTGTAAATCCCGCGGAGACGAAAAAGGAAGAGCCCCGCCCGGAACCGAAGAAGCCGCTTTACGAGGAAATTCCCGTGACCATCGAGTTTCCGCGCCACCATCCGAAGGGGACCGTCGTGTTGAGCGGCGCCCGGGTGATCAGCATGCACGGCGACGAAGTGATCCCGGTCGCCGATATTGTCGTCGAGGATAACCGCGTCGCCGCCGTCGGCGCCAAAGGCTCGTTGGACATTCCCCAGGGCGCCAAGGTAATCGATCTGGCGGGGGCCACCATCGTCCCCGGCTTTGTCGATTTGCATCCACACTGGTTCGAGATCCGGCGCGGTGTGCTGGACATGCAGAACTGGAACTTCCTGGCCAATCTCGCCTACGGCGTCACCACTGGCCGCGACCCCCAAACCGCGACCAACGATATGTTCGCGTACCAGGACCTGGTGGACACCGGCGACATGATCGGACTGCGCGCTTACTCCACCGGGCCGGGTGTATTTGCCGACACCGACTTCCAATCGCTCGACGACGTCAAAAGCGTCGTTTCCAGATACAAGAAGTATTACCGGACGAACTCGCTCAAGTCCTACTTGATCGGCAATCGGCGGCAGCGGGAATGGATGGTGGAGAGTTGCAAGGAGCTGGGTGTGATGCCGACCACCGAGGGCGGCATCGATGCCAAACTCGACTTAACGCATATCATCGACGGCTTCGCCGGCAACGAGCACAGCTTCCCAATCGTGCCGCTCTACAAAGACGTGGTCGAGCTGATGTCGAGGTCCGGCATCTCTTACACTCCAACTTTGATCGTGGCCTATGGCGGCCCCTTCGCCGAAAACTACTACTTCGAGACCACCGAAGTTCACGACGATCCGAAGGTTCGGCGTTTCATCCCGCATAACATCGTCGACGCCGACACCCGCCGGCGCCCGCAGTGGTTCCGCAACGACGAGCAGGTTTTCCCGCGTTTGGCCGCCACCGATGCGAAGATTGTCCGGGCCGGCGGCCGCGTTTTGATCGGCAGCCACGGCCAGTTTCAGGGCCTGGGGTATCACTGGGAGATGTGGTCGCTGGCCAGCGGCGGGCTTAGCAACATGGAGGTGCTGCGCTCGGCAACCATCCACGGAGCGGAAGCCATGGGTCTTGCGCAGGGCCTGGGATCCATCGAGCCCGGCAAACTCGCGGACCTGGTGATCCTGAACAAGAATCCCCTGGAAGACATCCACAACACCAACACCGTCCGCTACGTGATGAAAGACGGCGAGCTGTTCGAAGGCGATACGTTGAACCAGGTCTGGCCGGTCGAGAAGCCGTTACAGCCCCTATGGTGGTGGAACGAGAAACCGTAGGGAGAAGACGTTCACCTTGCCCCGGTGACTATTCGCCCGTCCGCGACAGTCACTTACGCCATCCAACGCCATCGCCTCCACGCGCCCGGCCGTAATCTTGTCTTGATGGGGCAGACGAGCGGAGGAGCCGAGCGGAGGAGCCGAGCGGACCCACGTTGCAAAAATGACAAAACGAAACTCTCATGAGCGGTATCCGTTCACCCCAGCCCATGAAAATGTGTGCGAGGGTGAGGATAGGCGGGAGGAAGGGGCCGGATTGGGTAATGGAGCAGTAGAACCGAAAACGAAACTGGCCGGGCCG
>JBEKHQ010000015.1:0-12815 GCA_050012195.1 Bryobacteraceae bacterium
GCTCTTCCACGCGAAACTCGATCGGAACCGTGGTGTCGATGGTCGCCAGCCGCTCGGCCAGCGTCAGCGCGAGATCGGCGTGCTGCTCGGCCGCAGGACCAAGCTTCCGATCGAGATATCGTTCGGCCAGCACTTCGGGCGAGCATCCCGCCGGATCCGCGCACAACAAAAACGCGTACAGCATCACATCGTGCCGGAGGCCCAGCGCCTCCACACCGTGCGCGCCCAGCGCCAGCGTCAACGCCTTGGTGTCGTTTGCGATTTTCACTCGACCTGCATCCTCGAGGATCTGCTTCAGTACATCCAGATGCTCGGTCGAAAGCGCGCGCGCAATACCAGGCTCATACGATACGCCGATCATCGTGAGCGGCAAATCGCCTTCGGGCGACGATTGCATCGCGAACGCAACCGGCTTGCCGGCGTCCAGCTTCGCGAGCGCCTCCGCATACGCCACCGCCTCCTCACGGGACTGGATGACCGCATAATCCCGTGTGTGTGCATCTTCCGTCGGCCCCACTTCTTTGAGCAGACTGTAGAATTCCAGCTCCTTGTAGATCTTCTTCAACTCGGCGACGTCCGGTTCCCGCGCCGCGAGCTCTTCCACGCGAAACTCGATCGGAACCGTGGTGTCGATGGTCGCCAGCCGCTTGCTCAAAAGGATCTGGTCGCGATTGTTGAGCAGGCTTTCGCGATAGGTCTTACGCTCCACTTCGGCGGCGTGTTCCATCGCGCTTTCCACGGACCCGAAACGCTGGATCAAATCCCGCGCGCCTTTTTCGCCGATACCCGGCGCGCCCGGGATGTTGTCCACCGAATCGCCCATGAGCGCGAGCAGATCGGCGATCTGGCCCGGCTTCACACCCATGAACGTTTCGGTGGCGGACGCGTCGTACCAAACGTCCTCTTTTGCCGGATTGTACATCTGCACGTGATCGCCGATCAGTTGCAGCATGTCTTTGTCGCTCGAAACGATCACGACATCGTAAGCCTCGCTGGCCTGGCTCGCGATTGCGCCGATCACGTCGTCCGCCTCGAAACCCTGGTACGCCAGGATCGGAATGTGCATCGCGTCCAGCGTGCGGCGGATATACGGGATCTGTTCCCGCAAATCGGGCGGCATCTCGGTTCGATTCGCCTTATACTCCGCGAAGGTCTCCTCGCGGAACGTTTTTCCGGATTCGAACACGGCCGCGATGTAGTCGGGGTGGTACGTGGTTCGGAGCTTGCGGACCATGTTGTGGAAGATGAAAACAGCTTCCGTCTGCAGACCCGTCGTGGTCCGCATGGGCGGCACGGCGCTACGCGCTCGAGCATGGAAGGCGCGGAAAATAAACCCGTAGCTGTCGATCAGGAAAAGACGCTGGCGCGCCCCCGCTTCGGCCATTTGCAATAAGGATAACGTGAGCGCGGGTGTTTGGCAGTGGGTCACGAGTCGACGTCTTACCGGCGACAAGGCGACATTTCGTTCCCTATCCGCCGTCGATGAGGGCCTTGGCGATTTAGCAAAAGCTAAGAACGCCTTGGAAGCTGTGACGAGACGCGCATTTCCTGTTACCAACACTTTTGTCAAGATGCATCAGGCGGCGCCCTCACGAAAGCCGGGAGCCGCCATCACGCGTACCCTATACATTTCCGGCACTGGTAGCTCCGGGCAGGAGCAAGAGTTTGCCATGAGCCTTCTTGCTCATGCTTATCTCTGCTGCCTCACGCCAATCCTCCAAGGCAAACGTTCGGGCAATCGGAATCGAAAAGCGCCCTTCCGCGGCAAGCTGTGCGTAATGACCGAGCACGTCATAGCGATGGCCAGCGGCTTCCTTCCACGCGGTGCGAACGCCGATACCTTCTTCGTCCCGATCCGCAAAGCTGAAGACACGTTTGGGATCGCCGTCCACAATCGTGACCAGATCGGGCAGAGCACCTTTGACCTGAGCGGTATGTAGCGCAAAGTCAGGCGCTCCGCTTGCGAGTTCGCGAACGCGCTCGACCATTCCTTCGCCGTAGGGCGTCACCTTCGCTCCGATTTCACGTAGGCGATCGGCAAACGTCTCGCCTGCAGATGCAATTACATGCGCGCCGCGAAGCAGTGCGATTTGAACGGCAGCGAATCCCGTCATGGTTCCACCACCGTTGACCATAAGGGTCTGGCCGGCGGTCAGGGGGAGGAGATCGATGCTGCGAGTTGCTGTCTCGACCGCCATGGGAAGCGCGGCAGCCTCACTGAGATCCAGTCCTTCTGGAATGGGCAAGAAGACTTTGAGGATGGCAAACTCGGCGGCTCCGCAAGTCGGGTAGCCGAGGTAATCGGGAACACCGAAGACAGGATCGCCGAGATTGACGTTCGTAATTCCTTCGCCGAGTGCGTCCACGGTTCCAGAGACATCCAACCCGATTCCTCTTGGAGGAGGAATGGGCAAGAAGCCCTCACACACGGCCCAATCCGCAGGGTTGAGTGCGCAGGCATTGACACGCACGCGGACTTGCCCGGCGCCCGGGTTGGGAATAGCAACATCCTCCAGCCTAAGTACGTCGAGTGGTTTGCCGTAGGTTTCCAGACGAAGTGCTTTCATCGTGTTCGGCTTGGGATCGCTCATAGTGTTCTCCTGCGCTAGAATTGTCGGTGACGGACGCATAGTGTCAGTCACTGACAAATAGTATAACGTATAGTCAGTTGCTGGCGATACGACAAGGTCGATGCCAAGAAACCGGGAGAAAGTACGGAAGCGTCTTCAGTGGGCGGCGCTGGAGCTGTACCGCGAGCGCGGGTATGAGGAGACGACAGCGGCTGAGATTGCCGCCAAGGCGGGCGTGACAGAGCGGACGTTCTTTCGTCACTTTCCAGACAAGCGAGAGGTGCTATTCGACGGCGACGCTGCTTTCCGTGAAGCGCTGACGACGGCGGTACGGAACGCTCCAGCACCGCTTGGCCCCTGGGATACTCTGCTTCTCGCTTTCAACTCCGTGAAGCAGACGTTTGTTGAGAACCGACCGTTCACCGAGCCTCGTCAACGCGTGATTGCCAGTAGCCCGGCACTGCAGGAACGGGCGATGGCCAAGACCAGATCGTTGATCGCCGCAGTGGCATCGGCGCTGTGCGAGCGCGGCCTAACAGTTCCACAGGCGAATCTGGCGGCACAGATGGGCATGGCTACACTTAGCCATGGCGTAGCGGCTTGGTTCAACGACGGTTCGATCGATTTAGGTGAGCATATCGTCAGAGCCTTCCAGGAGGCGCGCGATCTCTCCTCGTCCAATCCAGCGGTCGCCAAGGGGAAACGGAAAGCTCAACGCCTTCAGGAAAGGGCAAGACTGTCTTGAGCTAGGTGTAGCTCTGATCTGTTCTCTGCCACCACAGAAATTATTAGTAAACGTGAAGTCGCCGTCACGGAAACATAGGTACTGAGAAACGCGCTCGGGGTCCGGCAATCCATGCAAGCGTGTCGTCGGCTAGGGTGACATTAGCCAGAAACCGCTGCGGGAGTGGCTCACCACCGGGCCTCCGGTTGGATTAAATCCGATACATCCCTGTTGTAACCTGTGGCCAAATTACCACACAAGAAACTTTACAAAGCTTTTCGAATCAAAAGGGTAGCGTCGAGTGTTCCTCCATGATTAGAATGAATTCAGTTAGAATTAACAATTGGGAAACAGAGTGCGCAGGACCTCAGGACACCGCCTTGCGGTTTGAAACCACCGTGCAGCGCCCTGTGGAGGCCAAAGGAATCGGTCTTCATAGCGGCGTTTCAGTCTCTATTCGCATCTTACCCGCGCCACCCTCCACCGGCATCGTTTTCCTTCGAACCGACCTGGATAATTTCCCGGTGCCGGCAAGTTGGCGCTACGTGGCGCGCGTGAGCTACGCCACCAGCTTGATGCGCCAAGGCGTTCTGATTTCCACCACCGAGCACCTGCTGAGCGTCTTCTATAGCTCCGGCGTGGACAACGCTTACGTCGAGATCGACAATCTGGAAGTTCCGATTCTCGACGGCAGCGGATCGCCGTATGTCGAACTGCTGCGCGCGGCGGGCCTGAAATCGTATCGTCGGCGGAAGCGCTTCCTCAGAATTCGGCGCCCCGTCGAAGTGGAAAACGGATCGAAGCGCATCTCCATCCTTCCATCCGATCGGTTCTTGCTCACGTGCGACGTGTTTTACGATCATCCGCTGATCGGGCACCAGTCGCTCGATATGGAAGTGACGCCGGAACGCTATGCGCAGGAAATCGCGCCCGCGCGCACGTTCGGCTTCGCTCACGAATTGGATCAGATGCGCAACATGGGTTTGATTCGCGGCGCGGCGCTGGAAAACGCGATCTGTTTCGACCGCACCGGCGTCCAGAACCCGGAAGGGCTGCGATTCGCCGACGAGTGCTGCCGGCACAAGGCGCTGGACCTGATCGGGGATCTGGCTCTGATCGGCAAACCGCTGCTCGGCCACGTCATTGCGGAACGCGCCGGTCACGCCATGCACACCGCCCTGGTGGCTCGCATCATGTCCGACCCATCGCTCTACGAGATCATTAGCTTCGATCAACTCGCCACGCGCGTGGCCCACGCGTTAGTCTCGTAGTAGTTTGTTCAATCTTCCGAACCTGTTCACGCTGCTGCGCGTGTCTCTGACACCGTTTGTCGCGGCGGCCATTCTACAGGGACGATACTCGAGAGCCATCCTGCTTTTTTTCCTGGCGGCCATTTCGGACGTCGTGGACGGCCTTCTAGCGCGACGTTTGCATGCAGTCACGCGCGTCGGCGCGTACTTCGATCCCATCGCCGATAAGATTCTGCTGGTCGTGGTTTACATTTCGTTGGGCCTCGCTCGCGATATTCCCTGGTGGATGGTCGGCATCGTCTTCGCCCGGGATCTTCTGATCCTCGCGATGGCGGCCTACGGCTTGCTATTCACGTCCATTCGGAAGTTTCCGCCCTCGGTCTGGGGGAAGATTAGTACTTTTCTCCAGATCTCGGCGGCGCTGGTAGTAATGGGCGCGCGCGCCGGTATCCCCGCGCCCGCTCAATTGGCTCTGTGGCTGATGGTTGGTGGAACCGCGTGGAGCGGGTTCCATTACGCCTGGAGAGGCATAACCATGCTCGCAATGTCAAGAACCAAGCCGAATTGACGGGCGAGCCGAGTGGGGGTAGTCTGAAAGTGTGCCCGTTCCCATCACGTGCTATCGAGTCCCCGGCCATTATCTCTGGGCGGGCTTGGCAGCGGTGGGACTAACCGGCTTTTCAACCTGGCTCGCGCTGGCTTGGCCGCTCTGTTGGATCGCCTCGGGACTTTTCTCGCTGAGCGCCATCGTGGTGCTCTACTTCGCTTCCCGTCCGCCGATTGAAATCTACGATAGCCACTTGAAAGTTGGACGCACGGCCATCCCGTGGAAACACATCCGCCGCTTGGATCGCAGCGCCAGCCTTCCCTTGATGATCCGTCTCACCTTGAGCGACAAGTCCAAGATTCTCGTCGTTTATCCCGGCGATCCCAACTCCTCCAGCGGCCTGCTGCGCAGTTTGCGCCGGCATGCCCGGGAAGCGCTGATCGACGGCGTGCCTTATCGGCAGTTCTGGGGCGAGGCCGCCAGCGCCGCCGCGGCGAAAAAGCAGTTGACCGCGCCACGGTACCCGCTCATGCTGCCCGAAGACGAGGCGGAAGTTGAACGCCTGTTTCAGCGACTCAAGTCCGTGGGTCATCTCGACACGAAAACATCCCCCGAGGACAAGTAGCGCATAGGTGGCGTTCCGCGGACTGATCCGGTTCCTCGCAATCGCCGCCGCCGTTGTCCTGCTGATCCTCCTGCCGTATCGTTTCTGGCTCACGGAGCTCGGAAAATTCCTGGTGCGGTCCGAATCCCCGGCGCCGGCCGACTTGGTTGTTGTGCTCGCGGGCGACTTCGGCGGGAACCGGATACTTACCGCGGGCGATTTGGTTCGACAGGGGCTCGCGCCCAAGGCGCTGATCAGCGGCCCGTCCGAAATCTATGGCCAGTTCGAGTCCGACTTGGCGATCCCATTCGCGGTCCGGCGAGGCTACCCTGCGTCTGACTTTGTCGCGCTGCACAACGACTCGCGGTCCACTGCGTCCGAAGCGCAGGTGGTAATCGGCGAACTACGGCATCTGCATGCTCGCCGGATCGATCTGGTGACCAGCAATTATCACACGCGCAGGGCGGGGCACATCTATCGAGCCGCGGCGCCCGATCTCGAGTTCCATGTGGTGGGCGCTCCCGATCCGAACTTTACTCCCGACGGATGGTGGAAGAGCCGGGACGGCCGCAAAACGTTCCTCTTCGAATGGATGAAAACCGTGGCAACCTGGTTAGGAATGTGAGATGCGAAAAGTAATTCGCAGCGCCGGCCCCTATCTTTGGCGTCACCGCACCGGCCTTACGCTGGGGATGGGCGCGTTGCTGATCAAGGATCTCCTCGCGGCCGCCATTCCGCTGGTGATGCGCAGCGGCGTGGACTCGCTCACGCGCGGATTTCGCCTGCAACTGGTGTTTGAGTTCGCGGCGCTGCTGGTCGCGCTTTCCCTCGTCAAGGGAATATTTCAGTACTGGATGCGCGTGATCCTGATCGGCATCTCTCGCGACATCGAATACGAGCTTCGCAACGATCTGTTCGCGCGGCTGGTAACCCTATCCTCCGATTTCTACGCGAAATACCGCACCGGCGACATCATGGCGCGCTCCACTAACGATCTCAACGCGGTCCGAATGATGCTGGGGCCGGGAGTGATGTATTGGACCGAGACCATGTTCACCGCCATCCTGACCATTGGCGTCATGCTGTCGGTGGATTGGAAGCTCACGGCGCTGTGCCTGATTCCCGCGCCGGTGCTCAGCGTGGCGGTGATCGTGTTCGGCAGCCGGATTCATGACCGCTTTGAAGCTATTCAGAAGATGTTCTCCGACATCAGCAGCCGGGTGCAAGAGAATCTCTCGGGCGTGCGGGTGGTGCGCGCTTACGTGCAGGAACGGGCGGAACTGGCGCAATTCGAGCTGCTGAATCAGGATTACGTCGCGGAAAACATCCGGTTGGCTCGGCTCTCGGGCCTGTTCATGCCGCTGCTGCAAGCGCTCATCAGTCTCGGATTTCTGATCGTGCTGCTGGCCGGCGGTTATCAGTTGCTCCAGCATCGAATTTCGCTGGGCAGTTTCGTGATGTTCAATACCTACATGGGAATGCTGGTGTGGCCGATGATCGCGCTCGGATGGGTGGTGAACCTGATGCAGCGTGGAACGGCGTCGTGGAGCCGGATCAGGGAATTGATGGCACACAAGCCCAGCATCGCGCGCGACCCGTCACGCGGCTGGAGCGAACCTGGCCGAGTGGCGGGCGCGTTGCGTTTCGAAGAGGTGGAGGTTCGCTATCCGGCCGGCGTCGCTTTGCGCGGCGTGGATTTTGAGATTCCGGCCGGTGAAACCATCGCCATCGTCGGACACACTGGCAGCGGGAAGAGCACGCTGGTGAGCCTAATTCCCCGCTTGATCGATCCGACCAGCGGCGCGGTGTACCTCGACGACATGAACCTGCGAGATTTGGATCCGGAATGGTTGCGGCGCCACATCGGATTCGTCCCGCAGGAGACGTTCCTGTTCAGCGCTACTCTGGCCGACAACATCGCCTGGGGCGCCGAAGACGCAGCCGAGGCGGACATCGCTCGCGCGGCCGACTTAGCGGGACTGGCGCCCGATATCGCGAGTTTTCCCGACGGCTACCGGACCATGATCGGCGAACGCGGCCTCACGCTCTCCGGCGGGCAGAAGCAACGCGTCGCCATTGCGCGAGCCATTCTGCGCGATCCCCGGATTCTGATTCTGGATGACGCGCTGTCGAGCGTCGATACGCTGACCGAAGAGCGCATACTCAATGGACTGGCCGGGGTGATGCGCGGACGCACAACTATTCTGATCTCGCATCGCGTGTCAACGGTCCAGAACGCGGGCCGGATTTTCGTGATCGAGCACGGCGAAATCGCCGAACAAGGCACGCATTCCGAACTGGTGGCGAACGGCGGATACTACGCCGATTTGTATCAGAAGCAGTTGCTGGAAGAGGAATTAGAAACGATCTAATAATGAAACGATGTCCCCAGCACTCGGTTGAGTGAATCCACGGTGGCGCTCACCGTGAACGGGAACCGCCAATCCCGCACTTCGACGAGTTGCCCTCCTTGAGGCTCAGCCAAGGGAGTCACCCGCCATAACGGGTACTGAGAGAACTCCAGGAACTTTTCCACCTGGAAGGCTTCCCGCGCGGCGTCGATCGCCGGATTTGGCGCAGGCTTGAAAATTACCGTTCCCGCTGCCGGGTCGAAATCGCTCCGCACGTTCAACGACGCGAAGTGCACGTCGAACTCCGGCCGTTCCACCCAGCCGGACCACTCGAACGGATTCGCGAGAGTATTCGGGAAAGCCGCGGCGCGAATCGGCGGGCCGCCTTGATAAACGCGCGAATTCAGAATCTCGATGGCTCTCTGATGCGACAGCCCTTTCCCGAAATCGAAAGCCAGCACGAACACTAGCGCAAATATCGCCAGACCCCGGCCCGATCCCGGCCTCGCGCCCATCTCCGAGCTCACCAGCCGCCCGAGCAGCGGCGCTAGGCAGGCCAGCAAAAAGACGGCCCAAATCCACAATTCGACCAGGTTGTTGAGATCCAGATGGAACCAGCGCGAGGAGAACGGGAAGAAGAACCGGATTCCATAGGCATTGGTCCAGTCCAGCAACAGGTGACTCGCGACGCCGATGATTGCCAGAACCCAGGCCGCCTTCCAGCCGCGCATGCTGCGGTGAATCGCGCATACCAGCAGCACCGAAACGAGCGCCATCACCGGAACCATCGCGATGGAGTGCGTGATGCCGCGATGCTGCTCGAAATACGCGAACGATCCCCGCGAAGCCGCGACGATATCGATGTCCGGTATGTTGGCCGCGATCATCAGCAGCAACCCGGAGCGAGCGTAGTGGCGATTCAAACCGGTCCGGCTCAACAGCAGGCCGGTCAGCGTGTGGGTGAGGTTGTCCATGCGTCGTCGACGCGCGCCGGCCTGCGCGCTCGAAAGTTGGGCGGCACCAGCAAAGTCAACGCGCTCGGAACCAGCTCCACGCGCCCGGGCGCCAACCCGACGTATTCGCCATCCACCTGCACATGCACGTCCCCGTGCGCCGACGCGTGAAAGACCGCCTTGGTGGCGCGCAGGATCGTGACGCCGCGCATGCCTTCCAGCCTGCGGGTCAGCGTGCCCAGCATGTATTTGACGTAGGGCATCGAACTGGCGCCTTCGAACAGAACCACTTCGAATTCTTCGTCGAGCAGCGAAATGCTGGGGGCGATCTCCAAATCCCCGCCGTAATTGCGCACACGGCTCACCAGCGCAAAACTCGACTCGTAGTCGCGCCCATCCACCGTCACGCGGAACTCCGGCAGTTTCCGCCCTAATTTCGACCAGCCCGCCAGCCAGTACGCGACTTTTCCCAGCCGGTCCTTCAGCCTCTGATTCAAGCCATAGACGATGTCGGCATCCAGGCCGGCGCCCGCCATCAGAAGAAAGTGCCGCGGCGTCTCCTCGGCGGCGGTCGAAAGCAGTCCCAACGCCACGCGCTCGGGAACGCAGTGTGTCAGCGTTTCGGCGGCGCGTTCCATGGTTTTGCCCAGCCCGAGTTCGTTGGCCAAAACGTTCGCGGTCCCCGCCGGTAGAATGGCCAGCGGGATGGGCGAATGGACCATCCCGTTCACTACTTCATTAATGGTCCCGTCGCCCCCGGCCACCAGGATCAGGTCCGCGCCGCGATCCGCAAGACCGCGAACGATCTCGGCCGCGGCGCGCGGACCGGTGGTCGGAAGGGCTTCCACTTCCATCCCGTGGCCCGCCAGCAGGTCGAGGGAGCGCTTTAGCGCGTGTCTTCGCCGCCGAAGTCCGCCCGCGAATGGATTATAGATTAGAAAGGCTCGCCGGTAAGTCGTAAGTGGCAATAGTAACCTGATTATAGTAAATGCAATCGAAGAGCGAACAGCGGGACGCTTCCGTCGAGCGCCAAGTCGACGAGCTTCGTGAAACCCTGCGTCACCACGAACGCCTCTATTATGTCCTGGATCAGCCCGAAATCACCGATGCCGAATACGATCGACTGATGCGGCGGTTGCAAGAATTGGAAGTTCGGCATCCGGAATTGGTAACTCCCGATTCGCCCACGCAGCGCGTAGGCGGCAAGCCGCGCGAGGGATTCGTCAAGGTACGGCACAGTTCGCCCATGTTGAGCCTCGACAACGCGCTAAACGAGGACGAGCTGCGCGAGTTTGACCGGCGAGTCCGCGCGCTGCTCGGCGACGAATCTTTCTTGTACATCGCCGAATTGAAGCTGGATGGTCTGTCGATGGCCGTGCACTACGAAGACGGCCGAATGCGGCAGGCGGTGACGCGGGGCGATGGCTCGGTGGGCGAGGACGTCACCGAGAACGCACGCACCATCCGTTCCTTGCCCCTGCGTACGCGATCGGGCCTCCGAAATTTTGAGGCGCGCGGCGAGGTGATCATGCCTCGCAAGTCGTTCGAAAAACTGAATGCCGAACGCGAGCAGCAACAGCTCTCCCTCTTCGCGAATCCCCGCAATGCGGCTGCCGGAGCTTTGCGCGCGCTCGATCCATCGGTGACAGCGTCCCGCCGGCTCGATTACTTCGCTTACTTCCTGATGGAAGATGGCCGTTTCGCCCGCGAAAGCCAATGGGAATCGCTCGAAGCGCTGGAAGAGGTGGGCTTCAAGGTGAATCCCTACAAAGCCAAGTGCGCCGACCTGGACGCGGTGCTGGAGTTCTATCATCGCTGGGAGAACAAGCGCGAATCGCTGCCTTATGAGATCGACGGCGTGGTTCTGAAAGTGGATTCGGTGCAGCAGCAAATCAAACTCGGCTGGACTGCGAAAGCTCCCCGTTGGGCGGTTGCGTTCAAATTCGCCGCGCATCAAGCCGAGACGGACATCGAGGACATTCAGGTGAATGTCGGCCGGACCGGCGCGCTGACCCCCGTCGCGTTTTTGAAGCCGGTGACCATAGGAGGCGTAACCGTGGCGCGCGCCTCGCTCCACAACGAAGATGAAATCGGCCGCCTCGGCGTGGAAATCGGCGACCGCGTTCTGGTGGAACGCAGCGGCGATGTGATTCCCAAGGTGGTCCGCGTGATCGCCCAAGGCAGCGATCGACGCCCATTCCGGATGCCCAAGCGCTGCCCGGTATGCGGGGGCGAGATCGTGCGCGAAGAAGGCGAAGCCGCCAGCCGCTGCATCAACACCAATTGCCCCGCCCGCCTACAGCAATCCATCCTGCATTTCGCGGCGCGCGGAGTTATGGATATTGACGGGATGGGAGACGTTCTGGTGGATCAGCTTGTCACGCGCGGATTGGTCGCCAGCGTCGCCGACATCTACGACTTGACGCTCGATCAATTGCTGGAACTCGACCGGATGGGCCAGAAATCGGCCGAAAAGGTTCTGCGCAATATCGATGCCTCGCGCCGGCAACCATTGCCGCGCCTGCTGAACGCGCTCGGCATTCCGTTTGTCGGCGAGCGGACCGGTCAAATCCTGGCCGACACCTTCGGAAGCCTGGACGCAATCATCGCGCTCGATCAGGAATCGCTCCAGGAAGCCGAAGAGGTGGGACCCAAGGTGTCGGAGAGCATTCGCCAGTTCTTCCACGAGCCGAGAAACCGGGAATTGGTTGAACGATTGCGCAAAGCCGGGCTTACATTCACCCACACGATCCGGAAAAAAGTCGCCGGCGCGTTAGCGGGCAAGACTTTTGTGTTGACCGGAACGTTGCCGAGCCTGTCGCGCGAGGATGCCAAGGCGCGCATCGAATCGGCGGGGGGAAAGGTAACCGGTTCGGTGAGCAAGAAGACCGACTACGTGGTCGCCGGCGCCGACCCAGGTTCGAAGCTCGACAAAGCCAATTCACTCGGTGTTAAGGTGGTCAGCGAAACCGAATTACTCGCCATGTTGCAATAGAATCGGAGCGCCACTGTCCAAACTCGTTCAAACGTTGGTGTCGTGGGGACCGCTCGGCGTTTTCTTTCTTGCGATCATCGACTCCGCCGGAATCCCCGTGGTGGGCGGCGTTGACGCCTTAATCGTCCTGGTGTCCGTCTATGACCCTCGACAGGGCTATGAGGCAGCCATCGCGGCCATCGTGGGTTCGATCATCGGAAATCTGATACTCTTCTTCATCGCGCGCAAGGGCGGCGAGCAATATCTGCAACGCTACACTTCGCATGGCCGCGGCGCGCGGCTGCGTGCCTGGTTTGTCGAATTCGGCTTGCTGACGATTTTCGTCCCCGCTTTAATCGTGGTTCCGCTGCCGCTCAAGCTATTTGTCCTGTCCGCTGGCGCGCTGGATGGCAACGTCGTCAGGTTCGTGCTGGTTCTTTTGGCCGCCCGCATCCCCCGCTATTTGTTTCTGGCGTGGCTCGGAACCCGGCTCGGCAACGCCACGCTGCCTTACCTAAAGCATCACGTCTGGCAGCTCCTCTTGTTCGGCGTGGCTTTGTTTGCGGTCCTTTATCTAGCGATCCTTTGGGAGCACCGCCGCCGGGCTCACGCAGTCACGGATCTGGAGTAGGTTCCGTGGAAAACGCTGCAAGAACACTCTTGAACAGGCCTCCATTCCTAGTAACAAACGTGAATACCGTTCCATCAGCAATGTAGGATTCCGGGGAGAGCCGCGCCATCTGTTCCCAAAAGCGGTCGATACATTCTTTCGAAGAAGAATCGTACAATCGAAAGCCCATCCAGTTCACAAACACTTCTATCTCAGAAACCGGGCATTCTCG
>JBEKHQ010000016.1:0-12284 GCA_050012195.1 Bryobacteraceae bacterium
CCGATATCCACCACGCGGCTTCGCGGCCGCACGAAGCGTTCCATCGCTTCCAGGCACAGTTGCGTGGCCGGATGCCGGCCGGTGCCGCAGGCCATCCCCGGCTCAATCTCCAGGCGCACTCGCCCGGGCGGCGCGGCTTGTTCGCTCCACGGCGCCACCAGATAGAATCGCTCCCCGACGATTAAGGGCGGCCAAGCGTCGCGAGTGGCGCGGGCCCAATCGACGTCCGCTTCCTGGCGAAGCTCGGGGCGAAAACCTGCCAGGCGATCGATCAGCCGCCGGGCGTCGGCGGATGCCTCGAAGAAGGCGCGGATTCCCTCGTCTTCTTCCGATATCCCGGCGGCGCCTAGCTCCCAAAGATCGGCCGTTAGAAAGTCTTCCTGGGCGGGGCTAGGGTGCAGAAGGAGCGAGAACAAGCTCCATTTTAGTGCGTTGCCGCTACTTCGTCGTCGACCTTCTTCTCCTCGACGGTGACGTAGACCGGTTGTTCGAGCAGCAAGGGGTTTTTACCCGCGGTCTTCACCAAGAGCTGGAGCCTGCCGGGTTTGGCGGAAGGCGGAATGCGGAATTCGATCGAATCCCCGGTTTGATCCAGCACCTTCACTTTCATGTCGAAAGAGTGATCGGTAAGATAGACCTCATCTACCTTGGCTTTGTCCAGATAAAGCCCGCTGATGCGAAGAACCGAACCTATCTTTCCACTTTCGGGCTGGACGGTTAACATCTGGGGCACCTGAGCCGGCGAAGGCAGTGCGAGGCCGAAACAAAACAAGGAGAGAACAAGAGATAGCCGCATGGTAAACTCCGTTACCTACGGACTGTAGCGCCGCGATCGACGGACGTCAATCGGGCAATTACATTAGAGACCTGAGAGATATGCGCGGCCGCTAGCGTTCGGCGGCGAGGTGCAAACCCTTGTGAATGGCGTAAAGCGCGAGCTCCAGGCGATCGGAAACGCCCAGTTTATCGAAGATGTTATGCAAGTGGTTCTTCACCGTCTGCTCGCTGATGAACATCTTCTCCGCCATTTCCTTGTTCTTGTAGCCCTGCGCCACCAGTTGAACGATCTCGCGTTCCCGATGACTGAGCGGGGAACGTTCGCGAGTCTTGCCGCCGCCTGTGCCGCCGCCGATTTCGCCCGGCGCGGCGAACTGGCGCATGACCGCCGCCGTGGTGTGCGAATCCAGCCAAATCTCGCCCCCGTGGACCTTGCGGATGCTCTTCACGATGAGCTCGGGCGCGGTCTGCTTGAGCACGATTCCAGAGCAGCCCAACTTCATGGCTTGCACGAATTCGTTCTTGTCCTCGGATGCCGTGAGGATGATTACGCGGGTGCGCTTGTTGGTCTGTTGCAAGGCCTGCAGCGCCGACAACCCATCCAGATTGGGCATTCGCAAGTCGAGCAGCAGGACATCGGGATCCAGTTCCTGGACCTTGTCCAATACCTCGCATCCATCGGAGGCCTCGCCGACAACTTGAAAGTCTTCTTCGAGCGTGAGCAGCTTCTTCAGACCATCGCGTACGATGGGGTGGTCATCGGCAATGAGGACCCGGATGGTCCCCTTGCGTGGCTCCAAAAGGTTGGGGCGAATTTCCGTATTCTCGACTGTGGTGGTTGAACCTTCGCTCATATTGAGTTTATCGACCGCCCGAATCTAGATTCTACAGGGGTACCAGTACGTAATCAATTTCAGGTAACGCTTAGATTGCCCAGGGAAGCTACTTAGTCCCGGCTGATCCCGTGTTCCATGCCTCGGTGTTTCGCCTTAGTCCCCATTCTGCACGGCTCCTCTCAGTTTAAGACTTCTCGTGCGATTTTGGAACGACAATCCGCTGCCTAGAGGCAGAATTTTGGCCTGGGGATTCTACTAATCCGTTGAGAACTATGACTACAGGCTATTTGGCCGTCGGTGTGCAAAATTGGTGCGCGTGGTAGACCGCATCACGAACCAAATCGAGCACTATATGGACCTGCTGAGTGCTCGGCAGAAGCTGGTGGCTTCCAATATCGCCAACGTGGATACTCCGGGATACACGACCAAGGACATCGACTTTCAGTTTGAATTCATGAGCTTGACCGAAGGCGCGAGCCCCAACGTGATCGAAGCTCCCGACCTGGCGGTGAAAAACGACGGGAACAACGTCAGCATGGATCGGGAGGCGCGGCTCCTGGCGGAGAACGCGCTGCGGTTCAACCTGGCTTCTAGTCTGATGAAAACACAGTTGAAGCTGATCAATTCCGCCATCCAGGAGGGCAAATCGGGATGAGCCTGTTTTCAACGCTTTCCGTGAGCGCGTCGGGCATGTCGGCGCAGCGTACGCGGGCCGAGTTGCTGGTGGAGAACCTGGCCAACGCCGAGACCACACGCACCCCGGAGGGAGGGCCATACCGCCGCAAAGACGCCGTGTTCACCAGCGCACCGCAGACCTCGGCGTTTTCGGCCGTGTTCCAGAACGAAATGGGACCGGGAGTGAACGGCGTCGAGGTGGCGGACGTGGTGGAAGATACTCGGGACCCGGAGAAGCGCTACCTGCCCGGGCATCCGGACGCGGATCAGGACGGCTACGTCGCATTTCCACGGGTGAATCCGGCGGAGGACATGGCGGATCTCATGAGCGCCTCGCGCGGATATGAAGGAAATATCGCGGCCATGAGCGCGATCAAAGACATGATTCTGCATTCGATAGATCTCATGAAATAGTTAGCTGATGAAATAAACGCCTATGTCCATGCCAATCACTCCCGTTCGCGCTCCGGTAGCCCTGCCGTCCATACCTTCGCTTGGCTCCACGTCCGGCTCCGGCGGAGCTTTCCAGAACGTCCTGTCGGAAGCCATGGGCCGCGTGGAGCAGTTCCAGCAGAACTCTCAGTCCAGCATCGACAAGTTCCTTTCGGGGGAAGACGAAGAGGTGCACAAAGTAGCGTTGGCGACGCAACAGACCGAGCTCGCTTTCGACCTGTTTCTGCAAGTCAGGAACAAGGTGATTTCGGCTTACCAGGAAGTGATGAAAATGCAGATCTAGGCGCGTGACCGATGGATCAAGTGAAAAAACTGTTCGAGGCTCTGAGCTGGAAACAAATCCTCTCGATCCTGCTGGTGGCGGGCGCGGCGATTGCCGCCCTGACGGCCTTCTCGCGCTGGAACCGGGAGCGCGACTTTCGGCCCCTCTACAGCGAGCTGTCACAGGAGGATGCCGGGGCCGTGCTGGCGAAAGTGCGGGAGAGCGGATCCGATTTCCGGTTATCGGAAAACGGGTCGTCGGTGCTGGTGCCTTCCTCCAGAGTCGCCGAACTGCGTCTGCAAATGGCCGCCGCCGGAGTGCCCAAGAGCGGCCGGATCGGTTTCGAGCTGTTCGACAAGAACAATTTCGGGGCCAGCGATTTCACCGAGCAGGTCAACTATCACCGGGCGCTGGAGGGAGAACTGGAGCGGTCGGTGATGGCGCTGGCCGAAGTGGAACAGGCGAGGGTCCATATCACCTTGGCCAAGGAGTCGGTCTTCCTGGAATCGCGCCAACCGGCCAAAGCCAGCGTACTAGTGAAACTTCGAACGGGGGCGCAATTGTCGCCGCAAAACGTGGCCGCGATTTGCCAGCTCGCCGCCAGCGCCGTGGATGGACTGGCACCGGAGGCCGTTTCCGTGGTGGACATGCGCGGCAACCTGCTCAACCGCGCGCGCAAAGCTCCGTCGGGCGAGGACGGAGAGCCTTCGGACGCCGCTCTCGACTACCGGCAGAAGATCGAGCACGATCTGCTGGCGAAAATCGACAGCACCCTGACGCCGCTGCTGGGCGAGGACAAGTTCCGCGCCACGGCGTCGGCGGAATGCGACTTCACCAGCGCCGAACAGAGCGAAGAGACTTTCGACCCCACCAAGTCGGTCATGGTCACATCGCAGAAGACGGAAGACATCAGCGGAGGCGCGATCTCTTCAGGAGTGCCTGGGACCGCGTCGAACCTGCCCAAGCCCGCTTCCCGCCCGGGCGGAGGAAGCAGCGGGGTGACGCGCCGGACCGAGAACATCAGCTACCAGTCCAGTCACACGGTTCGCCACGTCAAGGTTCCGCAAGGGATGGTCAAACGTCTGTCGGTATCGCTGTTGGTGGATTCCGACGTGCGATGGGAAGGCTCGGGAGCGAAAGCCAAACGGATCGTCGAAGCCCCATCCCCGGAGAAGCTGAAAGCCATCCACGACCTGGTGGCGGGCGTCATCGGATTTTCCTCCGAGCGAGGCGATCAGTTGGTGGTGGAAAGCCTCCCGTTCGAATTGACGCTGAATCCGGAACAGGCTCCGCTCGCTCCCAAGCCCGCGGCGCCCGCGCAGCAAACCTGGGTGGAACAGACTCTCAAGAGCAAGTACCTTCCAGTGGCGGGCGGGGTGGGGATCGCGGTGCTGCTATCGCTGTTTTTCCTGGTCTTCAAGCTGGCGCGACGCGGAAGGGAAGGGGCTTCCTCGGTTGAAATGAATGCGCAGCTTCCCGCCGGCGCCACCGAGGATTTCAACCGCAAGATCGAGAGCCAGCTCACCGAGCAGGCCGCTCTGCGGCAGAAACAGGAATCCGACGCGCTCGCCGCTCTGAAGCTTCCGGCCGTTACGAAAAAAGCGGAGGTGTTGACCAAGCATATCGGGGAACAGGCCAAGAAGGATTCGGCGCCGATGGCGCACGTGCTGAGATCGTGGATGACGGAAGGAAAGAGCTAACGGAACGCGATGATTCAGAACGTGGATGCGGTCAACCCGAATTCAGCCCTGCCGGGCATTCGCAAAGCCGCCATCCTGATGATCGTTCTGGGAGATCAAATCAGCGGCGAGATCCTGCGCCAGTTGGACGACGAGGAAGTGCAAGCCATCGGCCGCGAGGTGGCCCGCATCACCTCCATCAACAACGAGCAGGCGGAAGCCATTCTGGAAGAGTTCTACCAGATGTCGATGGCCCGAGACTACGTTCTCAAGGGCGGTATCGACTACGCCAAGAAGATGCTGATGAACGCGTTCGGCCCCGAGCATGCCAAGAAATTGATGGACCGGCTGGTGAAGACGCTAGGCTCGGAGCTGGCCAGCTTCGACACACTCCAGCGCGCCGACCCGCAGCAACTGGCCAAGTTCATCCACAACGAGCACCCCCAAACCATCGCGCTGGTGCTTTCTCATTTGAACGCGTCCCAAGCGGCCGGGCTGCTGATCTCTTTGCCCGCCGAGATGCGCGCCGACGTCGCCTTGCGGATGGCAAGTCTGGATCAGATCTCGCCCGAAATCATCTCCAAGATCGCCGCCATCATCGGAGACAAGCTGAAATCGTTGGGCGAAATGAGCCGCGAATCTTACGGCGGCGTGCGCGCGGTTTCCGAAATGTTCAACCGTTTGGACTCGGGCAACAGCAAGGAGATTCTGGAGGGCATCGAACAGAACGATCCCAACCTGGTGGCCACCATCCGGCACATGATGTTCGTTTTCGAGGACCTGTTGCTGTTGGGTCCGGAAGCGATCAAGGAAGTGCTGGGCAAGGTGGATCGGAAGATTCTCACGATCGCGCTGAAGGGGACCAGCGATCAGTTGAAGACGCATTTTACCGAAGTGATGTCGCAGCGCGGCGCGGAGATGCTGCGGGAGGACATGGACGCTCTCGGGCCGATCAAGATCAAGGAAGTGGAATCGTCGCAGCAACAAATTATCGCCGTGGTCCGACAGCTCGAGGCCGAAGGCACGATCAGCCTGAAGGGCACGGTGGGAGAACAGTATGTCGTCTAAACTGCATCGCGGCGGCGAAGTTCCCGTGCAACCAGTGGCGTGGGGCCGCGTGGCGCCGGTCGATCCTGTGCCGCCCGAAGCCGACGCGTTTCCCGCGGCCGCGTATCCCGCGCTGAGCGGTTCCGCTCCCGTGGGACGGACCCCGGAACAAACCGGAGCGGCGGGGCTCGGGCCGCGCGCGGCGCACCAGCAGGGCTTTCAGGAAGGGCAAGCCGCGGCGCGAAAGGAGCTGGCGGGCCAATTGGAAGCGATGAACACCCGAGTGGCCAGGTCGATCGAGGAACTGTCGGGCTTGCGCCAGCGCTTCCGGCACGAAGCCGAGGAAGATGTGGTGGCCCTCGCTCTCGCCATCGCGCGCCGAATCCTGCATCGCGAGCTGACCGTGGCGCCGGAGGCGTTGCTCGGCTTGGTAAAGGCGGCGCTCGAAAAGATCGAGGTCCGCGAAGTCCATAGCGCGCGAGTGAGCCGCCAGGACGCGCCGATGGTGCAACAGTTCCTTGAAAAGATGGGCTTGCCAAGACGCGTGGAAGTGATTGCGGACCCCGGTCTGGAGCGTGGAGCGGTCATTCTCGATTCCGCCCGCGGCATGTTGGATGCCTCGGTGGAAACCCAGTTGTCGGAGATCGAGCGGGGCTTCGCCGACCTGGTGAGGAGGGTGTGATGAAGCTCGCGCCCTACTACGAGAAGCTCTCGCGCATCGAAACATGCCGATGGACAGGCGCGGTGACCGAACTGGTGGGACTGCTGGTGGAATCGAAGGGGCCCGCGGCCGCGGTCGGGGACTTTTGCGAGATTAACACCCAGGGCGGGCGCGTGATTCGCACTCAGGTGATCGGATTCCGGGACGGCAAGGTGTTGTCGATGCCGCTCGAAGAGACCGACGGGCTGCACATGGGCGATCCGATCACCGCGCGCAAGGAAGACGCCCGCATGGAGGCAGGGCCGGAGCTGCTGGGGCGCGTGATCGACGGCTTCGGCAAGCCGCTCGACGATCTGGGACCCATCGGCGCCAAGGAGCCTTACGATTTGTACGCCGCGCCGCCCGGCCCGCTCGACCGCGAGCCGATCGGCGAACCGCTGGTCACCGGCATTCGCGCCATCGACAGCCTGCTCACTTGCGGCAAGGGTCAAAGGATCGGAATCTTCGGCGGTTCGGGCGTCGGCAAGAGCACGCTGCTGGGCGCTATGTCGCGCTACAGCTCGGCCGACGTCAGCGTCATCGCGCTGATCGGCGAGCGGAATCGCGAAGTGCGGGATTTCATCGAGCACGAGCTGGGCCCGGACGGATTGAAGCGTTCGGTGCTGGTGGTGGCCACTTCGGACCGTCCCGCGCCACTGCGGATTCGGGCGGCGTTCGTGGCGCTGGCGGTGGCCGAGTTCTTTCGCGATCAAGGCAAGAGCGTGCTGCTGGTGATGGACTCGGTGACGCGGCTTGCCATGGCGCAGCGAGAGATCGGGTTGGCCGCGGGCGAACCGCCCAGCCAAAAAGGATACACGCCGTCGGTGTTCAATTTGCTCCCGAAGATTTTCGAGCGAGCCGGCCGGTTTCGCAAGGGCTCGATCACCGGATTCTTCACGGTGCTGGTGGAAGGCGACGATTTCAACGAACCGATTTGCGACGCAGTGCGCGCCATCCTGGACGGCCACATCATCCTCTCGCGGCAACTAGGCGCCGCCGGACACTACCCGGCCATCGACGTGCTGCAATCGGTGAGCCGGCTCGCCCCGCGCTTGTACACACCCGAGCAAAAAAACGCGGCCATTAAGATTCGCGACGCCATGGCGACGCATCAGCGTTCCGAGGATCTGATCAATCTGGGAGCGTACGCGAGCGGTGCGAATCCGAAACTGGATGCGGCTATCCGATTGCGGCCGCAGCTCATGGACTTTCTCAAACAGGACTCCGGCGCGCACGCGCCTTTTGACGAGACCATGGCTCGGATGCGCGACCTGGCGCGGCTGGCGGAGTGAAGCGCTTCGACTTTCCGCTGGAGCGCGTGCGCCGCTGGCGCTCGGAGCAGGCCAGTCTCGAGGAACTGAAGCTGCAGCAGCTTCGCGCGGAGAAAGGCCGGCTCGAATCCGTCCAGCGGGGCCTCGAAGCGGCCGTGTCGGGCGCCGAAAACCGCGTGCTGGCGCAGCCCGCAATCGAGGCGGTGGAGCTGACCAGCCTAGGCTCGTACCGCACGCACACCCGCCAAAAAATACGGGAGCTGCAGAACCGGGGGCGTCAGCACGACGCCAAGATCGTCGAGCAACTCCAGCGCGTGATGGAGGCTCGAAGGCAAGCCGAGCTGTTGGAGCAGCTCCGGGGAAAGGCGCTGGATGAGTGGCAAACGGCGCTCGATAAGGAGCAGGAAGATCTGGCGTCGGAACTGTTCCTGGCCAAGAGCAGGCGCAATTAGCGTTCGGTCAGCAGCCGCGTGGCTTCTTCAATCCGCTGGTTCATTTGCCGCAGCACTTGACCGACGTCTTTGGCTTCGATCGAGGCCTCGTCCCAGCGCGACGCTTCCACCGCTTCGCGAATTCCCGGCAGCGTTTTGGCGCCGTAGCCGGTGTACATGCCGGGAGCTGAGATCTGATGCCGGTACCAGTCGCGGCCGGGCAGGCCCTTGGCGAGAATCAGCGCGCGCTCGCTCGAGTACAGCGTCTCGTTCGCTTTGGCCAGCCGCGCCGGGTCGCCTTGCGCGACTGCGGCTTTAAGCGCCGACTCATACAGTTTAGCGTCCGCGTCGGTCTTCTGGAGCTCGGCCAGCACGGCGTCGAAATCCACTTTTGCGCCGGAGAGTTTCTTGATCTGCTCGACGTAGCGGCGCACGGTGGAAGAAAACTCGCCGAACTCGAACGGCAGCAGCGGAGCGTTGGCCATCCGCAGCAGCGCGGTGGTGGTCACCTGCGATAGCGCAGTTCCATAGACGAAGCCCGGATCGGCGAAGCGCTCGAACCATTCCGGATCGTCGTAGATGGAGTGATAGACGCCTTCCAGGTTAGGCCCACCGAATCCGAGATTCAGGCTGGCAACGCCCACGTGATCGTAGAAAGCGACGTAATCCGACCCGGCGCCGAGCGGGCCGAGATGAAACCCGGGAAGCTGCTCTTCGACGGGCGTTTCATTGCGGGCGCGCCGGGCGGCCGCGGCTTCCAGCAGGCTTTTCCCGGATTGCGGATCTTTCAAATCGCGCAGCACTTCGCTCATGAAAATCTCGAGCGTGTGCGATCCGCCGACCGCCATCGCGCCCTTGGAATTACTGTCGGAATTGATATAGACGACGGCTTTCCGCGACAGTTCGTCCTGGTGCTTCTCGACGTATTCGGTGGAACCCAGCAGGCCGAACTCCTCGCCGTCCCAGAGCGCCAGCACGATGGTGCGCTTGGGCTGCCAGCCTTGCTTGCGTAGCTCGGCCAAAGCGCGTGCGGTTTCGAGCAACGACACAGCGCCGCTCAGCGGATCGTGCGCGCCGTTCACCCAACCGTCGTGATGATTGCCGTAGATGACCCACTGATCCGGATAGAGCGAGCCCGGAATGGTGGCGATCACGTCATGCAGCGGACGCGTGGAGTTGTCGAAAGCCAGCTTGAAGTGCGCTGTGGCGGGTCCGGGCCCGATATGGTAAGTGAAGCCGAGCGCGCCGCGCCAGTTCTCCGGCGCCACCGGCCCGGCGAGCTGCTGCAACAAAGGAGTGGCGTCGGCATAAGAGATCGGCATCACGGGGATGGTCATCAAGGCCTTGGATTCGGAGATGGCCAGCCGCTTCGACCCCGGCTCGGACGCCCATCCGGGCGACAACGGATCGCCGACGTAAAGCGGCATGTCGAGGACGCTGCCGCGCTGCACTCCGTCGGGCGGCCGCATGGGTCCCTTGGGATAAACGTCGCCCTGAAAGTAACCGTCGTCGCGAGGATCGGAATAAATCAGGCAGCCGACCGCTCCGTGTTCCGCGGCTACTTTGGGCTTGGTTCCGCGCCACCCTTTGCCGTAACGCGCGATCACGATCTTGCCCTTCACGTCGATGCCCTGCTTGGCCAGGTACTCGTAGTCGTCCGGCATGCCGTAGTTCACATAGATGAGCGGAGCGGTGATGTCGCCGGCTGCGGAATAGGCGTTGAAGGTAGGCAGTTGCGTCGGGTTCGAAGTATAGGAATCTTGCGAGATTGCCGGTTCCTTTAAGGTGGCGCGGAATTTGACCGGGCTGACCATCTCGAGACTGCGCGCGGTGGGGTAGGGAATCAGCGCTTCGTAGTTTTCGATGTGCGCGTCCAGGCCGAATTCCTTGAGCAGCCCGAGCGCGTACTCGGCCACCGCCTGCGAGGCGGCGGATCCGGCGTGATGCGGAACTTTTGCCATCCGTTCCAGATAGATTTTCTGGCGCGAGGCTTGCGGGATCGCGATGGCTTTCTTTTCCAGGGCGCGTTCAGATGCGCCGTCGCTTTGCGGAAAGCCGCGGATCGGGTCTTCGGCCGCGATCTGGGCCGCAAGCGTTGCCAGGGATGCGAGCAAAGCCAGAAACGATTTCATATTTTCGAAGAAGCGATCTTGTTGTCGGCGCCCGATTTCAGGAACGCGGCGAATTTCTGGGCGTCGCGCGTCGCCTCCGGGAAAGTCGCGATCACTTTTTCGTCCGGATCGAGGATCGCGTAGAACGGGATGCTCACGGTGTTGAAACGCCGCTCCTCCATTTTGGCGTTCTCTTCGGACGCCGCGTCGGTGCCGTCGGTGTAGAGGTCAACCAGAACGAAATCCTTGAGCAGCGGCGCGATTTCCGGGCGCGGGAACATGTTGGCCTTCATCCAATGGCAGTTCGTGCAGGCGTTGCCGGTGAAATTGACGAACACCAGTTTGTTCTCCTGGCGCGCCTTGGCGAGCGCCTCGCGATACTGGTCCTTCAACCACACCGGGGCGTCGGCGCCGCGCGGCCCCAGCGCGACATTCTTGGCTTGCACCGGAATGACGGCTTCCAGATTTCCGAGCGTCGCGCCGAACAGGCCCGGCAGCAAACTGATGGAGAAGATCAGGAACACGGTTCCGATCAGCATGCGGCCCACGCCCAAGTGGTCGTCGGCTTTGATCCCTTCCAGGCGCACATACCCGAGCAAATAGAGTCCGGGCAGGGCGAACAGCACTACCCAAGCGGCGATGAAAAGTTCGCGCGAAATGAGGCCGGTCTGCCAGATTTGATCGGCGGTGCTTAGATATTTGAGCGAAATGGCCAGCACCACGAAACCGAGCACAACCTTGACGCGCATGAGCCAGCCGCCGCTCTTCGGCAGCTTTTGCAAAAACGAAGGAAACAGGGCGAGCAGGAAAAACGGCGCAGCGAGGCCGGTTGCGAAAGACGCCATGCCTAGCACCGGCTGGAGGCCGCTCGACTGCACCGAAGCTACCAGCAAGGGTCCGACAATCGGCCCGATGCAGGCGAACGATGTCAGAGTGAACGTAAGCCCCATGATCAGCGTCCCGAAATAGCCGCCGCCTTCAGAGGCTCGATTCATCCGCGTGAGCAATCCGGAGGGCAAGGTCAATTCGTAGGCGCCCAGCAGGCTCAGCCCGAACACGACAAAAACCAGTCCGATAACGCTGTTAACCCAAGGACTGTTGCCCAGCTTCACCACTCCGATGGGGCCGGCGATCGATTTTACAAGGAAGCCGAGCCCGGTGAAGAAAACGATGACGCCGGCGCAGAAGACCACCGCCTGCATGATGCCGTCGCGCCGATTACCGGTGTGGCGGTTCAGGAAATAGGAGACCGTGAACGGGATCATCGGGAACACGCAGGGGGTGAAGATGGCCGCGAGTCCCGCGCCGAACGCGGTCAGCAAGAACAAGCCGAAGTCGGAGGGCTGCGGGGTGGGCGCCGCGATCGGGGGCGCAGCCGACGCCGATGTTGCGGCCCCCACAGGCTTAACCGGAACCTCCGTGTAACCCGCCGGAATCGAGATTGCTGCCGCTTGCGCGGATGCGTCGATGTTGATCGTCTCCGCGGCCTGCTTGCGCTTGGGCGGCAGGCACTTGCTGTCGTTACAGCACTGATAGCGAACTTGAGCGGTGAGTTCGGCGGCTCCCGGCGGCGCGTCCTTTTTCAACTCGACATCCAGCAACAGAACCACTTGATCGGCGAACGTTTCGGTCACGCCGAAGCTAGGGTCGGGGCCGCGCACCGGTTTGGGCTGGTAGACCTTGAATCCGGCGACCGCTGGATTGTCCAGGATTTTGGCGCTGGTCGGGATCGGGCCGGGCGGCGTGGTGAGCGAATAGACGTGCCAGCCAGGATCGACTTTGGCGGAAAGACGCGCCAGGACGTGCGATCCCGGCGGCGCCGATTTGGAATCGAGCGTGAGCGTCCATTGGACCGGGTCTTCGACGGCCGCGGACAGCGAGACCGCCGCAATAAAAGCCGCGGCCAGCAGGCGGCGCACGTTAATCCGCCCTCGCCGCAGAGGTGACCGTTGTGAGATGTCCGTTCGCCAAGCCAGTCTCGATGTGCTGATTGATATTCCCGCCGGCGAATTCGGCCGCGACGCGGATCGAGTTCTTGATCG
>JBEKHQ010000017.1:0-11881 GCA_050012195.1 Bryobacteraceae bacterium
CTCGGAGCTCGCATTCTGGAGTTTCAGCTCCAGGCCGAGCGCGGCCAGCAGCTTGGTGAGTTTTGCGAAGCCCAGTTCTCCGGCGCGTCCGTTTTCCAGCGCATCCAGAGTAGCCCGGCTGACGCCCGCCTTGCGCGCAAGCGCGGTCTGGCTAAGCTTGAGCTTTTTGCGGCGATCGGCGATCTGGGTGCCGAGGAAAGCTAGAGCGACCATATATGCCTAGTATATTAGGCAATTTGTCTATTAGCAAGCGCTCTGCCTAATATCTTAGGCGATTTTAGACTGGCCTACTTCTTTCCAAAAATCGCGATGTACTGGCTCGCGGGCACCACGTCGTGCTTGAAAATCAAGCGGAACCCGTTCTCCTCCACCTCTTTGATCAGGTCGTCCTGATCCAGCCGGATGTGCTCCAGAGCGCGATCCGTGCCGCCCATCGCCCCGCGCCGCTTGAAATATTCCACGATCACCAGCTTGCCGTCCGAAAGCAGGCTGTCGCGAATGTGTCCCAACATCGCCTCCGGATAATCGAAGTGATGGTAGACGTCCAGTACCAGCACTCCTTCCAGTGTATCGGCCGGCAGTTTCGGATCTCGATCGGTGCCGAGAATGAACTTCACATTCGAGAGTCGCTGGAGCTGAGCCTTGGTCCTGGCCTTATCCAGAAAGTCATTCTGGATGTCTTCGCCGAACACCTGCCCCCGATCGCCCACCACATGGCTCAAGTACGGCAGCATGAATCCCGTGCCCGTGCCGACGTCCGCCACCGCATCGCCTGGTTTCAAACCCATCGCGTCGACGATCTCGCGCGGTCTCTGGCGTTGGTCGCGATCCGGATTGTCCAGATTCTTGGCCACGCTCTCGCGGCCTTCCTTGGTTTTGTATCCTTCATTGGCCTTCTCGGCGACCTGACCGAAAGCCAGGCCGGCGAACAGAAACAAGCACGTGAGTTGCTTCATAGTGATTTCTCCATGGGCATGGCGAGCGGCGGCTCTACCAGGAAATCGTTGGTCGACATTTCCGCGACCGCCTCGCGAATGGACTGCTCTGACGCCGGCTCCACAGTGATGACGAACGGCCGATCGTGGCAGTTCTCCGACGGAAGTTGCAGCACCGCTTCCAGGCTGATCTGTTTGTTCGCCAGAACTCGCGACAACTTCGCGATGATACCCGGCTGATCCTCCACCCGGAATCGAAGATAATAAGCGGACATTTGCAGCGTGACGGGAATGGGCTTATATTCTCCCAGGCGCTCGTGCGCGAAAGGCGAAACACGTTCGGGGCTGCCCGCGCGGATCTCCCGGGCAACTCGCATCAGATCGCTCACGACGGCGACGCCGGTCGGCTCGGAGCCTGCGCCGCGGCCATAGTAGAAAGTATCCGCCCCGTATTTCCCTTTCACCCAAACCGCGTTGTAAGCGCCCTGCACGCTGGCGAGAATGGTGGACTGCGGAATCAACGCCGGCCGCACCGACAGGATCAATCCCGAGGAGCTCTGATGCGCGGCGCAAACCAGCCGGATGGTGTGGCCCAGCTGCTGGGCGTATTGAAAATCGATGGGCTGAATGCGCCGGATGCCTTCGGTATAAATATCGGACGGCGTGATCTTCTCGCCGAACGCCAGCGCGGCGAGGATGGCGAGTTTCGATCGCGCGTCGTAGCCATCCACGTCGGCGCTGGGGTCTGTCTCGGCGTATCCCAGGCGCTGCGCTTCTTCGAGCACGTCGGCGAATGGAGCGCCGTGCTTCTCGATTTCAGTAAGGATAAAGTTGCTGGTGCCGTTGAGGATGCCGTAGAGCGCGGTGACGCGGTCGCCGGAGATTCCTTCGCGCAACACGGAATGGATCGGGATGCCGCCCGCGACGCTTGCCTCCATGGCCAGGTTGATGCCCGCGGCAATCGCGCGATCCCAGATTTCCGCGCCGCACAACGCCATCAGTTCCTTATTAGCGGTAACGACGGATTTACGGTGCTGAATGGCCGCGTCGATGATCTCGCGCGCCACGCCGGTGCCGCCCACCAACTCCGCGACGACGTCGACCTCCGGATGCGCAACTACATCGCGCCAATCGGTCGTCTTCAGAACCGAGCCCATGCCTTCGGGAAGCGTCTTATCGCTGACGTGGCGGCTGCAAACTGCCGTCACCCGCAACGGGAAACCGAGCTTGAGGCCAATTTGGCCGGCGTTCTCGGCGAGAATCGCGAGCGTACCCATGCCGACGTTTCCCAGGCCGATGATGCCGACGTTGACCGCTTCCATCACCAGTTCATGATAGCGTGCCCGTCGATCGCTGCCCGCGCGCGTCAGGCCCGCCGCGATTCCTTGAAGAGCGCCGACACCGCGCCCTGGGGATCGGCCATTACCGCCATTCGGCCTACGCCTTCCATCGTCATCGGCGGAAAATGAAACGAGGCGCCGAGCTCCTTGGCTTTCGCGGCACTGGCATCCACGTCGGTCACGTTGAAGTAAATCAGCCAATGCGGAGGAGCTTTCGGATTGCGATGCGCGCCCGGCGGAATGCCGCCAATGAACGCTTCGCCGTTCTGGATGTGCAGATAGCCGCTCGGATCGGACTGCGCGCCGGGTCCGATCTTCCAGCCGAAGAGATCCGAATAGAATTTCGCTGCCCGTTCGGGATCGGGCGTGCTCAAATCCGCCCAACACAGCGTCCCGTTCACTCCGGCGATTCCCACGCCTTGACGTTTCTTGGCTTGCCACACGGAGAACACGGCGCCGGTCGGATCTTCGAGAACGGACATTCGGCCCACGTCGTAAACGTCGAACGGCGGCGCAAGTACCTTAGCGCCGAGTTCCGCCGCCTTGCTGGAAGCTTGGTCCGCGTTTTCCACCGCGATGTAAAGATTCCAGTGCGAAGGAATGCCCATCGCGATTTCGTCGGCCCGCTCGGTGTACGCGGCGCCCGCGCTGGCGCCCTCCACCGCGAACATCGTATAGAATTCGTTCGGACCCATGGGCAAGTCGGCCGCGCTCCAGCCAAACAGGGACATATAGAAATGCTTGGCCGCGGTTTGATCCGTGGTAGCCAATTCGATCCAGCAAAAGTCGCCGGGAGAATGTTTATCGACGAGCGCCATTCCCGGATTATAAATCAGCAGCGCCACGATATCATGAATACGGTGTGAATATGCCCGTCCGAATTTTGCAAGTTCTAGCCCTTGCGCTGACGCTCGCCGCGCAACCACCCATCGCGCCCAAAGGTCCCCCGTTGCCCGCGGCCGAGGAGGACGTTCGTCTGCCGAACGGAAAATTGCAGCGCGACGAGATTCTGAAAGCGGAGCGCCTCAAGTCGCTCGAGGACGCCCGCGAGCTGGCCAAGCTGGCGGACCAATTGAAGCTCGACCTGGAAAAGAACGACCAGAACGTCCTCCCGCTCGCGACGTTGAAGAAGACGGAGGAGATCGAGAAACTCGCGAAGAAAATTCACGATCGACTCAAGCACTGATATGCTACTCTGGAGCGTTTAGCCCAAATGGCCGCCACACGCGAAAAGGCGCAATTGATGAGCGCGTCGGAGATCGACCGCACGCTGGTGCGGCTGGCGCACGAGATTCTAGAGAAAACCCAGGATTTGCCGCGGCTGGCCTTCATCGGCATCCGTCGGCGGGGCGTGCCGATGGCCGTGCGGCTGGCCGAAAAAATCAGAATTTTGGAAGGTCTCAACGTCCCCGTCGGTTTCCTCGACATTAACCTCTATCGCGATGACCTCTCCACGGTGTCCGAACGGCCGGTGCATAACGCCACGGAAATCAACTTCCCGGTCACAGGAAAAGACATCATCTTGATGGACGACGTTTTGTACACCGGCCGCACCATTCGCGCCGCGCTGGACGCGCTCTTCGATAAGGGCCGGCCGTCACGGGTGCAACTGCTGGTGCTGATCGACCGCGGCTGGCGCGAGTTGCCCATAGAAGCCAAGTACATCGGACGGATGGTGCAGACCAGCGCCAATGAGATCATCGAAGTGAAGTTCCAGGAAGTGGACCAGATGGAAAAGGTTTTGCTCGTGGAAAGGACGTAGACGGCCAAGCCGATGCCGGGCGGATTGCTGGGAATCGAAGGGCTGGATCGACCCGAGATAGAAGCCATTCTCGAGCGCGCCACCAGTTTTCAAAGGCAGCAGCCCGACAGCCGGAAATCGGACGCTCTACGCGGCCGGATGATCGTAAATCTGTTCTTCGAAGCCTCCACACGCACGCGGACCAGTTTCGAAATTGCAGCCAAGCGCCTGGGAGCGGACGCGATCTCGATCACCGCTTCCGGTTCCAGCGTCGACAAAGGCGAATCGCTGGTGGATACCCTGAACACTCTGGGCGCCATGCATCCGGACGCGATCGTGATGCGCCACGCCGCCTCCGGCGCGCCCCATTTTCTGGCCCGGCATCTGCCCACGCCCATCATTAACGCCGGCGATGGAACCCACGAACATCCCACCCAGGCGCTGCTGGACGCGCGCACGATACTCGACCGTCGTCCCACTCTGGAAGGTTTGCGCGTAGCCATCATCGGAGACATCGCGCATAGCCGCGTTGCGCGTTCCAACATGTATCTGCTATCGAAATTCGGAGCCGAGATCGTGTTATGCGGGCCTGCTTCGCTGCTGCCCGTGGAACTGGCGCGGGTCGCCACGGGCGTGACGCTCACCCATGACATGCGCGAAGCCATCCGCGCCGCCGACGTCATCATGATGCTGCGCGTGCAGCTGGAACGGCAGCACGAAGCGGCGTTCTCTGCCGGCGAATATTTTCACTTCTACGGCCTGCGGCTCGAGCACATGGACCTCGCCAAGCCCGATGCGATCGTGATGCATCCCGGGCCCATCAATCGCGGCCGCGAGATTTCGTCCGAGGTGGCGGACTCGCAACGGTCCGTGATTTTGAACCAGGTGGAAAATGGAATCGCGGTGCGCATGGCGGTGCTGGAGAGGATTTTGAAGAACTGATCCATGCGAAAGCTCTTCATCCGAAACGGGAGGGTGATCGACCCCGCCAACGGCCTGGACCGCGTACTGGATGTGTTGATCGAGGAAGACAAGATCGCCGCCATCGGAGAGAAGTTGCAAGCCAGCGGGGCGGAACGGTTCGATGCCACCGGGCTGATCGTCGCGCCGGGCTTTATCGACATGCACGTGCACCTGCGCGAGCCGGGATTTGAATACGCCGAAACCATCGAATCCGGTTCGCGCGCCGCGGCCGCCGGCGGCTTTACCACCATTTGCTGCATGCCGAACACGTCGCCGATCAACGACAACGCCACGGTCACACGCTACATCATCGAAAGGGCCGAACGGCACGCGATCGTGAATGTCCTCCCCATCGGCGCGATCACGAAAGGCAGCGCCGGCGAGGAACTGTCCGCGATCGGCTCCATGCGGGACGCCGGGATCGTCGCCATTTCCGACGACGGCCGCCCAGTCATGAATGCCCGCGTCATGCGGCGCGCCATGGAAACCGCGCGCTCGTTCGGAATGCCGGTGATCGATCATTGCGAGGATCTGCATTTGAGCGCGGGCGGCGACATGCATGAGGGACTTCAGAGCGTTCGCCTCGGCTTGCGAGGCATCCCCGCCGCTTCCGAAGACGTAATGGTGGCCCGCGATATTCTTCTGGCTGAATTAACGGGCGTGCGGTTTCACGTCGCGCACATTTCCTCGCGGCATTCGGTGGAAATGGTGGCGTTCGCAAAAAGCCGCGGGCTGGCGGTCACCTGCGAAGCCACCCCACACCATTTCTCGCTCTCCGACGACGAGATGCCTCCCTACGACAGCAATTACAAGATGAAACCCCCGCTGCGTTCCGCCTGCGATCAGGGCGCGGTGACCAATGGAATCGTTTCCGGAGCCGTGGACGCTATCGCCACCGATCACGCCCCGCACGCCGGCAGCGAGAAAATGCAGGAGTTCGAAAAGTGCCCGTTCGGCGTCATCGGACTTGAGACTGCCATCGGACTGACGCTCGAACGGCTGGTGCACCCCGGCAAGATTCCGCTGGCTCGAATGGTGGAACTGTTCAGCACTGGACCGGACAGAGTCTTAAACTTGCATCGCGGCCGGCTTACGGTGGGCGCGCCCGCCGACATCACGATTCTGGATCTCGAACGAACCTGGACCTACGACGTCAACAAGTCGGCTTCCAAAAGCCGCAATTCTCCTTTCGATGGCCGCGTCTTCCGCGGCGGCCCGGCGGCTACTGTAGTCGACGGGCGAATCGTGTGGAGAGCTGCAAATTAGAGTACAGTTACAAGTGCATTGAACCCTCCTTTCGCTAACCGTCAGATTGAAGGCCGCGGCGGCCGGAGCGGCTGCATTTCGCTGCTCATCGCCGTCATCGTTTTATTTGTGGCCGCGCGGCTGATCTCGTCCTACACCATCGATTACCAGTGGTGGAAAGAAATGGGCCAGCTTCGCACCTGGTTCAGCATGCTGGCCTATAGCGTGATTCCGATCGCGGCCGCCACGCTCATCGCGTTCGCGGTTTTCTGGATCGCTCACGCCGGCGCTCTGAAGCACGCCGGTACCAGGCTGCGCCATTATCCCCTGTACGCGAAACTCGCCACCGTCGCGATTTTCCTGATTGCGCTGATTCTGTCGATGGCCACGCTAGATACCTGGACCGTGGTCCGCTATTTCGGCGGCAAGGATTTGGGCGGAGCTGCCGCGGCCTGGCACGATCCAGCCTTCGGGAATCCGCTGGCGTTTTATCTGTTCGAAATCCCGTTCTATTCGGATTTGCTGGGACTGGCGCTCGGAATCGTGGTCATCGCCTCGCTGATGTATTGGGTGACCGCGCGCGGCTGGCAGATTCGCGAACGCTTTCCGGATTGGAGCCGGGTGCAGGAAATCAACCTCGCCGAATTCCGATTGGCGGGCGCTCTCGAATCGAAGTTTCTGCGCGGAATGGCCGCGGTGTTCTTGCTGGCGCTCGCGGTCCGATTCTTCCTGGGACGCTACAGCATGCTGCTGGACGAACACGGCAGCTTCATGGTGGGGATCGATTATGTGGATCAAAACATCGCGCTGCCCCTGCAATGGGTGCTGATCGCGAGCTGCGTGCTCTCGGCGGCGGCTTTGCTGGCCGGCAAATGGCGCGTGGCGTTGATCGTGGTGGCGGCGTTCCTGGTGCGCTCCGTGGTTCCGCCTATCGTGAGCGCAACCTACGTCCGGCCAAATGAGATTTCAATGGAGCGGCCGTTTATCGAACGACATATTGCAGCCACCCGTTCGGCCTTCGGCATCGATCAGCGCACGCGCGAAATCGAGTTCCAGGCGCAACCGGACGAGCGCGTCACCTTGGCCAATCACAAGCCGCTGCTCGACAACGTGCGTCTGTGGGATTGGCACGCGTTTCACGACGCCATCACGCAGCTTCAGCCCTACCGGCCTTACATTTATTCGGACACCGACGTGGACCGATACACCATCGACGGCCGGTTGCGCCAGATGATGATCTCGCCGCGCGAGCTCGACCTCAGCCAGCTCGGCGACGCGCGGTCGACCTGGATCAATCCGCACTTCATCTACACGCACGGTTACGGAATCGTCATGGCCGAAGCCAACCGGGTTTCGCCGAACGGACTTCCGGAGCTGATCATCAAGGACGCGCCCCCGGAAATTTCATCGCCGGGATTGAAGCTGACGCGGCCCGAGTTGTATTACGGCGAGAACGTGCACGACCCGGTGTTCGTTCGCACGGCGCAGCCGGAGTTCGACTATCCGGCCGGCGAGCATAACGTGGAAAATCGCTACGACGGCAAGGGCGGGTTTCCGATTTCTTCCATCCTGCTCCGGCTGGCCGCGGCTGTCTCCCAAAGCGATTGGAATATTCTGCTGACCGGATACCTGACCCCGGAGAGCCGCATGATGCTCCGGCGCAATGTCACCCAGCGGGTGAACACGCTCGCGAACTTCCTGGTGTGGGACGGCGATCCTTATATCGTGCTGACGAGCGAAGGACGCCTGGTTTGGATCATCGACGGCTACATGACGTCGCGCGTCCATCCCTACTCCCGCAGCGTGGATCTGGAAGGCGTGGGAGCGATCAACTACATTCGCAATTCCGTGAAGGCCACTATCGACGCCTACGACGGAACCGTGCATTTGTACGCATTCGATCCTGAAGATCCGCTACTCCAGGCCTACCGCAATCTGTTTCCGGATCTTTTCGAACCGGCTGCATCGATGCCCGCCGATCTTCGCCAGCACGTCCGCTACCCGGAAGCGATTTTCGCCGCGCAATCCGACATCTATCGGCTGTTCCACATGCGCGATCCAAGCACGTTCTACAACAAATCGGACGCCTGGGACGCAGCCAAATTCACCACGCAACAAGGCAGTCAGCCGGGGCCGGTGTCGCCGACTTATGTAGTGGCCACTCTTCCGGGCGAAACGCAGCCGGAATTCCTGCTGATGATTCCGTTCACGCCGCGCAATCGCGATAACCTGATCGGGTTGATGATGGCGCGCTGCGACGGCGAGCACCTCGGCGAGAAGGTGGTGATGCTGCTCTCCAAGCAAGAGATCGTTCTGGGTCCCATGCAAATCGAAGCGCGGATCAACCAGGATCAGAATATTTCGAAAGATCTGACGTTGTGGAATCAGCAGGGCTCGCAGGTGCTGCGCGGCCAGATGCTGGTGTTGCCGATCGACCACACGTTTCTATATGTGGAGCCGATCTATATCCAGGCATCGCAAGCCAAGATGCCGCAATTAAAGAAGGTCGCGTTGGCGATGGGCAACAATCTGGTGTATTCGGACACGTATCCGGAAGCGCTGGCGCAACTGGCGGGTGAAAACGTTCCCGCTCCGCAGACGACCGCGCAACAGCCCGCCACGCCCGCTTCTGCGACGCCTGCGGGCGCTCCCGCTCCGACCACGCCGGACGTCCGCATTGTCGAGGTCCGCCGCCACTTCGATCGCTACCGCGAATTGGTGTCCCAGGGCAAGCTGTCCGAGGCTGGCCGAGAGCTCGAAGCGATACAAGCGCTAGTCGCGAAGTGATCGGCGGGGTGCGACTGGCAAGAACCTTGGCTATGTCGCGGACTTCAGGGCGCTCGCGCCCCATATCGTTGTATAAGCCAAACCTGAAGCAGAACCGCACCACTACAAAACGAACCATACGAAGCTAATCCATGAAATGAGATCTATGGGTGTTCTAAGCCATCCTTTGGCTTCGCCTTCAACCAGGATTCAGCGAACCGTTAACTGAGAAGGGACGGTACTGGCCGGCTAGGGCCTTTGGCGATGGTATTAGCACCGGCTCTAGTCGGTACGACCCAGTACGGAAGATGGCTGTATGCTTTGGTCATCCGGGATGCATCTTATATGTAGAGGGATTGGAAATGGCAAAGCAATGCGCAGAGTGCCGCACCGTTGTAAACGACGAGGCTCCGTACTGCGAAAGTTGTGGGTGCCAATTTTCGAACATCGAGGCCATCCCCATGGACAAGTTGACGTGGCAATACCTGTCCGTTGCGGCCGTGCTGAGTGTACTCGGGATCGGTGTGTATTTCTTCGAATTCCGCCGCTGAACGGCCGGGAACGCCGTGTGCAAGAAACCGCGCGGCGTTATACGATGGTTCGGATGATAACGGAAAAGGAACGCGAGACCGCACTGGACAGGTTGACTCGAAGCCGGCAAACCTTGCTGGACGCAGTGCAGGGAGTGACCGAAAGCCAGGCCCGATGGAAGCCGGCGCCTGACCGCTGGTCCATCCTGGAATATGTGGAGCACCTCGCGGTTTCGGACGGCGCTCTCATCGCGCTCATCGAACGGAGCCTTCAAACGCCGGCGCAGCCTGAAACCGAGGAAGAGCGCCGCCAGCGCGAACAGAAGATCCGCGACACGCCGGTACCGCGCGGAGCCAATCGCGCGCCGGACATACTGAAACCGGGCGACCGTTTTTCTTCTTTGTCTGAAGCCGTCGCGGCGTTTTTGGAGGCGCGCGAAAAATCGCTGAACTATACTCGCACCACCGAGGATGATCTGCGCAGCCACTTCGCGCCGCACTCAGTACTCGGTCCGCTGGACGGATACCAGTGGCTGGTGGGCAACGCGCGTCATGCCGAGACCCACGCCGCTCACATTCGCGAAGTTCGAACGATGGCAGGGTTTCCGGCGGCCTAAGGCTGCCGGAGCGCGACCAGAGGATCGATTCGGGTGGCGCGTCGCGCTGGAATCCAGCAAGCCAGCGCCGCAACCGCGACTACTAGCGCTACCGCCATCGCGACCAACTCCGGATCCATGGAGGACAATCCAACTTGCCGGCTGCGCAGTATTCTCGCGACCGCCAGTGCCGATGCCAATCCGATCGCGATACCGATTCCGGCCAGCAGCATGCCTTGCCGAAAGATCAACCCACGGACATTCGACGGCGTCGCTCCCAGCGCCATGCGCACGCCGATCTCCTGGGTGCGTTGCGACGTCGCATACGAAATTACACCGTACACGCCCGCCGCGGCGAGAAACAGCGCCAGGCAGCCGGTGACTCCGAGCAGGGTCAGTATGAAGCGGCGGTCAGCCACGGAGTCGCCGATCAATGTCGTCATTGCGGCGCTCAGGAAAACAGGCTGCTTGGGATCGACGGACGAAACCGCTCGTTGGATCGCTCCGGCGATTTCGGCCGGCGGCCGGCTGGTTCGAACCACCAGGAAGTCGGCACGCCCAAGCGCGCCGGTCGCCGAATAGAGTTGAGAAGTGAACTGGTCCGACAAACCGGAATGGAGCAGCGGGCTGACAACGCCGATCACCTGTCTGCAACGCGCTTTTCCATTGCCCACATTCATGCAAACTTTCTTGCCCAGGGCGCTTTGACCCGGCCAAAGTTGGGATTGAGCGGTGCTGCTGATAACCGCAGTGTCGTGGTCCGGCAGCATGTCGTTCTCCTGGAGCCAGCGGCCTTCCAGAAGCCGGACGCCCATGGTCGACAAGTAGCCGGGGCTCACCACGTCCACCTCCGTTGGAAGTCCGCGATCCCGAGCCAGAGCGACGCTTTCATCCACGCCGATGAGCCCGCCGTGATTTTCGCCGGTGAACGGCAGGGCGTCCACCGTGCCGGCGGATTCAACGCCCGGCAGCGCGGACACCGTATTCACGATGCCGCGGAACAACAGCTCGCGGGCTTCTGGCGTTTTATATCGATCGCCGGATGGGATGATGATGGACGCTACGACGTGTCCGGCGTCGAAGCCGGGATCGGTCCGAAGCAGGCGGACGAATGCGCCGGCCAGAAGACCGCCCACGACGACCAGCATAACGGCGATGGCCACCTCGCCAACCACCAAGCCGGAACGAAGCCGGTTGCTCGCGTGTCCGATCGAGCCGCGGGTGCCGGCCTGTCGAAGCGCTTCCGAGGGATCGCGCCGTGTGGCCGCAAGCGCCGGAACGATACCGAAGATAAAGCCGCTCAAGATGGAGATCGCGAAGGTGAACGCGAGTACGGTCCAATCGGCGCGGGTGTGCGCCAGGCGAGGAATACTGGCGGGTGCCACCGCCGAAAGCAGCTTCCACGCCAGAACCGCCAGCGCGTATCCAGCCAGTCCGCCCGCGACGCCGAGCACGCAGCTTTCCATGACCAGTTGGCCGAGCAGGCGTCCTCGGCCCGCGCCCAACGCCGTTCGCACGGCCATCTCGGTGCGCCGGGAGAGCAAACGCGCCAGCAGCAGGTTCGCAACGTTCGAACAACCGATGAGCAAAAACATTGCGGCGCCGGCCAGCAGCAGCGCAAGGCCGGTGCGGGCGAATCCCAGGGTGTGATCGACCAGCGATTCCAGATGCAACGAGCGCCCGCCGTTACTGAGCGGATATTGCCGCGACAGTTGGGCGCTGATCTCTTGCACATCCTGCCGTGCCTGCGCCGGAGAAACGCCCT
>JBEKHQ010000018.1:0-11829 GCA_050012195.1 Bryobacteraceae bacterium
AGCTACAATCCCGGCGCGAGCGAGCTGATCATTCCCCTGAGCCAGAGTTGCATGGAGATGTCGGGCCGCCAGGTGGATTTCAAGGAGGGATCGGGCGGCACGTCGGCGGACCGGCGTTTTTATGAAATGCCCGGAAGCAACGGCAACATCGGCAAACTGGCCGCTTACGACGTGAAGACCATGAAGGAAAACTGGTCGATTCAACAGCGCGCGTCTTTTCTGACGGCCGTGCTTTCCACCGCAGGCGGCGTGGCGTTCGTCGGCGATCTGGATCGCGTCTTCAAAGCCGTCGACGTCAAAACGGGCGCCATCCTTTGGAAAACGCGTTTGGGAACTTCGGTGCAAGGCTTCCCGGTTTCGTTCAGCGTGGGCGGCCGGCAATATGTAGCGGTGACCACGGGGCTGGGCGGCGGGAGTCCGCGGCAAGTGCCGGCAGCCATCGCGCCCGACATCCATCATCCCGGCAACGGAAACGCGGTTTATGTGTTTGCGCTGCCGGAGAAGCGTTAGTGAAAGCCCTGCTTCTTCTCCTCCTGGCGGTTGCCGCCGTGGCGCAGCCGATCATCGTCAAGACCACGACGCTCATCGACGGCAAGGGCCGTGTACTCCGGAACCAGCAGATTGCGATTGAGAACGGCCGCATCACGCGCATCGCCGATGCGAAGGATAAGCCGACCTTCGATCTCGGCGGTCTCACCGTCATGCCGGGTTGGATCGACACGCACGTCCACCCCACTTGGTACTTCAACAAAGCCGGCCGCGTGGAGGAGGGAGGTCCGCAAGCTGCTTTGTATGCGGAAGCCAACTTGTACGCGACGATCCAGGGCGGATTCACCACCGTGCAGAGCGTCGGCGCGGCTCTGGATGGCGATCTGCGCGACATGATCGCCAGCGGAGCGATTCCCGGCCCGCGCCTGCTCACGTCGTTAGCCCAGATCAACGAAAACAGCGGCACGCCCGAGCAGATTCGCGCCTTAGTGGACAAGTTGAAGGCCGACGGCGCGGATCTGATCAAGCTGTTCGCGACGGCGAGCATTCGCGACGGCGGCAAGATGACCATGAGCGTCGATCAGATCAACGCCACGTGCGGGGAAGCAACGAAGGTTGGACTGCGCGCGATCGTTCACGCGCACGCCTCGGACGGCGCGAGGGCGGCGATTCTCGCAGGCTGCACCTCCATCGAGCACGGAACATTCCTGGATGATGCCACGCTCCAATTGATGGCGGAGCGCGCCGTGTACTTCGATCCGAATTTCCTGGTGCTGCATAACTATTTGGACAACAAGCCGAAATTCCTGGGCATCGGCAACTACACCGAAGAAGGATTCGCGTACATGGAGAAGGGGCTGCCGCTGGTGGCCGATGTGTTGCGAAGAGCACGAAAGGCGCATGTGAAGGTAGTGCTGGGCACCGACGCGGTGGCTGGCTCGCACGGACGCAATGCGGAGGAATTCATCTATCGCGTCAAGGACGGAGGCGAGACGCCGATGGACGCTTTGATGAGCGGGACGTCGGTGGCAGCGGAATCGCTGAGGATGTCGGACAAGATCGGTTCGCTCGCCGAAGGATTGGAGGCGGACTTGGTGGCGGTCGACGGTAACCCGCTCGACGACATCACCGCGGTTCGGCGGGTCGCGTTCGTGATGAAGCACGGAAAGGTTTATAAGGACGCGCCGCCGGTTCGGTGACGTGGCGAAACCGCATGAAGACCGGACGAAACGAACTGTGCCCTTGCGGGAGCGGACGTAAGTACAAGCAATGCTGCCTTCCGAAGGACGAGGCGGCTGAGCTGAAAGAGCTGGAAATTGCGGCCAGACGTGCCGAAAACCCGTTCGCGGAAGGAGCATTGGCGACCTTCCGGCTGGCGATAGATCGCGTGCGCGCATACAATCCTCGAAAGATCCGCAAGAAGAGGACGGCCAAGTGAAGATGTCTCCCATTCACCCCGCGTACAACCAGCGAGCCAAATCTCGATTGCATCGAAAATCTTCCGCCGACAGCTTGGCGTCCGCGTTGTAGATCACTAGCGGCACATCCATCTCATGCAACGAGCCGTGCGCGCGATATTCCGCCGGAAGCGTTTCCGAAGCCGAATCGAGCTGCCCGAATACCGTGTCGCGATCGCCCAGCACGATCAAATCCCCGATGCGCGAAGCCATCAGATGATAGCGCTTCAAGGCCTCGTTTCTGGTCAGCACCGCTTCGACGCCGTCGATCGAGGCCAGCGTCGTCGCCACGCGATCCACGTCCCGCGGGCCGTTGCAGTAAACCCACGCGACTCCGGCGTGGCCGCGATGGTGCTTGAGATACTTGTCGCGATCCACCGAAATCGCAATGCGAATCGGCGCGCCACGCTCGCGGCAAACTTTCTCGAGATCCCAGCAGCGCGTCTTGTGGTTCATGCCGTGATCGGCCGTGAGCAGGAAGGCGGCATCCGGCGCGGCGGCGGCCGCTTCTCCGAATAGCTGATCCAGACGAGCCAAGTGTTCCTTCGATTCAGGCGCCTCCGGCGGCCAGGTGTGCATCGGGTAGTCGGTCGTGTGGACATACAGGCAGCCCAGATCGCGGCGGTTCTTGAGCAGATCGATCGCCGCCGTCAATAGCCAGTAGTTGATTTCGCGGCTGTAGATGCCAGGCGCGGGGCCGAGCCGCGCAACCCAATCCGGCGAAGGCTCCTCCGCGGTGAGAATCAAATCGGCGCCGGGCGACAGCAGCGTCGTGGTCTTCTTCTTGGACGATAACAGCGCCGACCGGATACCGCGCTTCTTCGCGCGTTGAAACAGCGTCGGCGCTAAGAGCAGATCGGCGGTCTCCATGTATTCCTCGCGCCCAGTGCGCTCGTCAAAATACGAGTTGCCTGTGATGCCGTGCTCTTCCGGCCACACGCCGCAACATATGGACGCGTTGTTGGTGTTGGTCACCGACGGCATGGTGGCTTGCCCGCGAACGAAGAGTCCTTTTTCCCGCCATCCCGCAAGCACCGGCATGTGGCTTTGCTCCAGGTATTCGAGGCCGAATCCGTCGCACATGATCACCACGGCGCGTTGCGGCGAACGTTGGGCGAAAGCAGGCGCTGAGAGCAATGCCGCGCCGGAGGCCAGAAACCCCCGTCGCGTTATCACGTAATATGGCCGCCGCTGGTGAGAACATACACCGCATACAAAGACTGGCTGGCGGCCATGAACAACCGATTTCGCTTCGTGCCGCCGAAGCAGATGTTGGCGCAGTTTTCCGGCAGCCGAATGATTCCGATACGCTCCCCGCTCGGCGTAATCACCTGCACGCCCGGACGCGCGCCGGCCCAGATATTTCCGTCCACATCGCAGCGAATGCCATCGGCTGCGGCGGGCGCGCCGCTTCCCGGGACGTCCAATTGGATAAACCGCTTGCCATTGCGAACGGTCTTTCCGTCCAAATCAAAAACGCGGATCTCGCGGCCCGTGCCGGTGTCGGCGACGTACAGCCGCTTGTAATCCGGCGAAAAACAGATGCCGTTCGGTTGGTCCATGTCATCGATGAGCTTGGCCATCTGCCCGGTCTTCGAATCGACGCGATAGACCGCTTCTTTGATCTCCTTGGGCGCTTTGAAGCCCTCGTACTCTCCCAAGATCCCGTAAGCCGGATCGGTGAACCAGATGCTGCCGTCCGGATGAACCACGATGTCGTTCGGCGAATTCAGCCGCTTGCCTTCGAACTTCTCCGCAATCACAGTGACGGTTCCGTTGTATTCATAGCGGACCACGCGGCGGCCGCCATGCTCGCAGGAAAGCTCCCGCCCTTCGTAATCGAATGTGTTGCCGTTGCTGTAGCCGGACGGATTGCGAAATACAGTGACGTGACCGTCTTCCTCCAGCCAGCGCATCTGCACGTTGTTCGGAATGTCGCTCCATACCAGATACCGCCCGACGCCGTTCCAAGCCGTGCCTTCAGCCCAGAGCGTGCCGGTGTACAGCTTCTTGATAACGGTGTTGCCGACCATGTAGCGCCGGAACCGGTTGTCGAGCGCGATGATATCGGGGTCCGGGTATTGCACCGGCTGTTGGTTGGACCAGTCGCGCGGCGTGGCATTCGGAGAGATGGGCGCGCGCGGCTCGGACGTTTGCGCGAGAGCGGGTAATACGGCTGAACTACCGACGGCGGCGAGAAAGGATCGGCGATTGAACGTGGCCATACCTGTTACCTATACCGCATGTCGCGCTCCCGCGCCATGCCGGATCAAACGACTGACACGCTACCGGAAAATGATAAACTCCAAACAGCGAGCATTGCTCGGCCCATCATGTTCAAGTTTTGCGTCTTGCTAGCGGCGGTAATCCTCCCCGTGTGTGCCCAGCAGCCGGGGACAGCCGCGCGTCTTACGCCGGGCGTCGAGCTATTCGAAAAGAAGATACGGCCGGTCCTCGCGGCGAAGTGCTACACCTGCCACGCGTCAACCCTGAGAGCCCCGATGGGCGGCCTGGTTCTCGACACGAATGCCGGCCTGCGCAAGGGCGGATCTGATGGACCGGTTGTGGTTCCCGGCAAGCCCGCCGAAAGCCTGCTGCTGCAAGCTCTCCGCTATACCGATCGGAAGTTGCAAATGCCCCCTTCCGGCAAGCTGCCGGATACGGTGATCGCCGATTTCGAAGAATGGATCGCGGCGGGCGCTCCCGATCCGCGCCAAGACATCGCGGCCTCCGCCAGTCCCGCGCCTCTCAAAGGGATGAGCCTTGAGGACGGCCGGAAATGGTGGGCCTTTCAACCAGTCCACGAGCTGCCGCCGCCGTCCGTCAAAGACTCAGCCTGGCCTCGCACTAAGATCGATTCCTTCGTGCTTGCGAAGCTCGAAGAGAAAGGACTGAAGCCTTCTCCCACAGCCGATCCGCGGACTCTGGTCACGCGCGCTTACATCGACCTCGTCGGCTTCCGCCCGAACTACGAAGAGGTACAGGCCTTCGCCAACGACAAATCCCCCGACGCCTGGCCGAAATTGATCGACCGCTTGCTCGCCTCCTCGCACTACGGCGAACAATGGGGACGGCACTGGATGGATATCGCCCGGTTCGGCGAGGATAACCCGACGTCGGAGGCGACCAACCCGCCTTATCCGTTCGCTTGGCGTTACCGCGACTGGATTATCGAAGCTCTGAACAAAGACGTTCCCTACGACCGTTTCGTAAAGCTGCAGCTCGCCGCCGACCAGGTGCCGGACGCGTCCCGATCCGATCTTCGCGCTCTGGGATATTTGGGCGCCGCTCCCATTTATCACAAAGACCAACGCCTCTCGGCCGAAGTGATCGGCGGATTCATGACCGACGATTGGGACGAGCGCGTGGATGCCGTCTCGCGCGGCGTGTTGGCCATGACGGTGGCCTGCGCCCGCTGCCACGATCACAAGTTCGATCCTATCCCGACCAAGGATTACTACGGGTTGGTCGGCGTATTCGCTTCCACTATGCGCGCCGAGCGTCCGCTGTTCGACGTCGACCCCAAAATCGAGCAGCGCTATCTGTGGATACAAAACCGTTTGTTTGACCTGCATTACTCGGCGGATCTGTTGATCGACGAAGCGTCCACGGTGGAAGGCGCCGCGCCGCGCGTGGAAAAGTGGAAAGCGGAGATGGAAAGCCTGAAGGCGGAGATGGAGGGTCTGAGGCAACGCTATCCCGCGCTCGCCCAGAGCCTCGAAAAATACTACGTGCTCCCGAAGCCCAAGCCGGATGCTCCCGCGGCGCCGCCCGTGAAAGCCGCCACCGCGCCGGCGCCCGCGCCCGTCCATCGGAGCCAGACCTCGACCCAGCCGTTCGCCAATGCCGTGTACGATGCCGCCCAGTTCGTGGACGGCGCCGACGCCCACTTCACCTGGATCGAATACCGGCCCGGCCAGGCGCGCGATTTTCCCGTCTTGCTGCACGGTAATGTCGCCACTCCCGGCGAGGTAGTGCCGCGCCACTTCCTGAGCGTGCTTTCGCAAGGAGACAGCACCTTTAAACAAGGTTCCGGCCGCCTGGACCTCGGGGAGAGGATCTTCACTGATGGAGCCGCGCTGGCCTCGCGAGTCATCGTCAATCGCGTCTGGGGTTGGCACTTCGGCAGAGCTCTGGTGCCCACCACCAGCGATTTCGGCGTGCAGGGAGAAAAGCCCGCCGACCCCGAATTGTTGGATGACCTCGCCGCCCGATTCGTCGCCCACGGCTGGTCGCTCAAATGGTTGAACCGCGAGATCATGCTGTCCGCGGCGTACCGGCAATCTAGCCAGACCAATGCGGAAGCTTCGAAAATCGATGCGGTCAATACTTATCTATGGCGCATGAACCCTCGGCGGATGGATATCGAAGCGTGGCGCGATTCCATTCTCCGCGCAGCCGGCACGCTCAATGAGGAAATGTACGGTCCTTCCGAGGAAGTGGATGATCGCGGCAACACCCGCCGCACCGTCTACGCGCGAGTCAGCCGCGGCCGGCTGAGCGATCTGCTGAGAATTTACGACTTTCCCGATCCCACGCAGACCAGCACGGAACGCGACGTCACCACCACATCGCTCCAGCAGCTTTTCGTGATGAACAGCGCGTTCATGCACACCCAAGCGGCGGCGCTGGCGGATTCCGTTCAAACCGCGCCCGACAATTCCGAGAAGATACGCGCGCTTTATCGAAGGATTCTGTCGCGCGACCCGGGCGCGGAGGAGCTCGAACGCGGAGTGCGCTATCTCAGCCGCGGCACTCCGGCGCAGTACGCTCAAATCCTGCTGTCTCTCAACGAGGAAATATTCTGGCCATGACGGAGAAACTTTCGCGACGCTCCCTCCTGCAATCGCTGTGCGGCGGTCTCGGCGCTGTCGGCCTCACTGGACTTCTGGCGAGCGAGCAGGCGCGGGCGGCAGCGCTCGGGCACTATCCCGGTCCCCTCACTCCCGGCAAAGCCAAGCACGTGATCTGTCTGTTTATGCCCGGCGGACCTTCGCACGTCGACATGTTCGATCCCAAGCCGCAACTACTCAAGTACCAGGGACAGCGGCCGGACTCGGTCGATCTCCGCACTGAGCGCCAGACAGCCGGTCTACTGCCGTCGCCATTCCGCTTTCAGAAATACGGAGCGGCTGGAATCGAGGTCAGCGAGCTAGTGCCCAAAATCGGCGCCGCGATGGACGACATCTGCCTCATTCGTTCGATGTACACTTTCAACCCGACGCACACGCCGGCGCGCAGCCTGTTTCATACCGGCAGCATCCTGGCCACCCGGCCTTCAACGGGATCCTGGATTTCGTACGGGCTGGGAACGGAGAACGAAAATCTTCCGGCCTTTGTCGTTCTGACGCCTGGAGGCGGAGGCGGAGGAGGATCGCTTTCGCGCTCGGGTTTCCTGCCGGCCGAGCACCAGGGCATCAGTTTCAGCGACACCGAGGTTGAGCCGGAGAAAATGATTCCGGACCTCCGCAATCCCTGGGCCGACCCAAAGCAGCAGCGCGGTGAACTGGATGAGATCCAGGCTCTGAATCGCTCATTCAGCGAATCATTCGGCGCCAATGAGTTTCTCGAAGGCCGGATCAAGTCCATGGAAGCGGCCTACCGGATGCAGTTCGAGGCGCTGGACATCTTCGACATCCGCAAGGAATCCGAGGCGGTCCGCAACGAATACGGCGACACGCCTTTTGCCAACGGGTGCCTGCTGGCGCGACGGCTGGTGGAACACGGCGTTCGCTACGTCCATATCAACTACGGCCAGGGCCAGGTCTGGGACGATCACAAAGACATCGCTGAAAGTTTGAAGCAGCGCTGTCCGGACATGGATCAAGCCGCGGCCGCTCTTGTCCGCGATTTGAAGCGTCGGGGACTGTTGGACGAGACCATCGTCGTTTGGGGCGGCGAATTCGGACGCACGCCGGTATCGGAAAGCGGCACGGGCCGCGACCACGATCCTTACGGTTTTTCGATGTGGGTAGCCGGCGGCGGTTTCAAGGGAGGCCTGGCTTACGGCGCGACCGACGAATTCGGATTCAAGTCCGTCGAGAACCGTGTCTCGATCCACGATCTCCACGCCACCATGCTCTACAGCCTGGGCATCGACCATACCAAATTGACGTACCGCTACGCCGGGCGCGATTTCCGCTTAACGGATGTGTACGGCGACGTAGTGAAGGATCTGCTGGCGCTGTAGCATTCGCCCGAGTTGCCCGGGAAAGCTTGCTCCGGCCAGCCGCCGTAGCGTAAGATTCAAAAGATCGTCTAAATATGCTCGACATCTCGTCGCACGATGTTCTCTTGATTGGTGGTGGGGGCGCCGGGTTGCGAGCCGCTATCGCCGTCGCCGAAGCAAACCCCAATCTCAGCGTTGCGGTTCTTTCCAAGGTTTACCCGATGCGGAGCCATACCGTCTCCGCCGAGGGGGGCGCCGCGGGTGTCATCAGCAAAGATGACAGCCTGGACGAACACGCCTACGACACCATTTCGGGCGGCGATTGGCTGCCGGATCAGGACGCCGTGGAAGCCTTCGTCAAGGAAGCGCCGCTCGAACTGATGCGCCTGGAGCATTGGGGTTGTCCGTGGAATCGCGAGCCCGATGGACGCGTCGCCGTGCGCCCCTTCGGCGGCATGAAAAAAGAGCGAACCTGGTTCGCCGCCGACAAGACCGGCTTCCACATGCTGCACACGCTGTTCCAGACCTCGCTCCAATACAACGCCGTCACGCGCTACGACGAATTCTACGCCACGAAATTATTGATCGACGATGGCCGCGTGCAAGGCGCGGTCGCGATCGAGTTGGCGACGGGTAAGATTCAGGCGGTCTCCGCCAAGGCCGTGATCCTTTGCACGGGCGGATGCGGGCGCGTGTTCCCGTTCACCACGAATGCCTCCATCAAAACCGGCGACGGCATGGCTCTGGCGTATCGCGCGGGGGCGCCGCTGAAGGACATGGAGTTCGTCCAGTACCATCCCACCGGACTGCCCTTCACTGGAATCCTGATCACCGAAGCGGCGCGCGCCGAGGGCGGCTACATGATCAACAAGGACGGCTATCGGTACCTGCAGGACTACAACCTTGGCAAGCCGCAGCCGACGCCCGTCCTGCGCAGCATGGAACTGGGGCCGCGCGATCGTTTGTCGCAGGCCTTCGTGAAAGAATACGAAAAAGGCCGCACCATCGAGGGGCCGTACGGCGCGGTGGTGCACCTGGATCTGCGGCACTTGGGCGAGAAGAAAATCAATGCCAAGCTCCCGTTCGTCCGCGAGCTGTGCCTCAAGTACGAGAACCTGGACCCCATCAAGGAGCTGATCCCGGTGCGGCCGGTGATCCATTACATGATGGGCGGCGTTCACACCGATATCAACGGGGCCACTTCGCTCGAAGGATTGTATGCCGCCGGCGAGGTGGCCTGCGTCAGCATCAACGGCGCCAATCGCCTGGGATCGAATTCGCTGACGGAGTGTCTGGTGTTTGGCGCCAGAGCGGGGCGCGCGGCGGCCGATTTCGCATCGGTTCAAAGACCCCCGGGACGGCATCTGCTGGCGCAAGCCGCCGACGAAGAAGCGCGGCTCCAGGACCAGTTTCTGAACAAGTCGGGCGGGCGCGAGCGCATCGCCACCATCCGCGAAGAAATGCAGAAGACCATGGAGCAGAGCGCCGGAATTTATCGGACGGGCGAGTCATTAGAGCAGGCGACCGAAAAGCTGCACGAACTGCGGGAGCGGTTCCAGGACATCGGCCTCGACGATCACAGCCGGGCGTTCAACACCGAACTGGTCGCCGCGCTGGAGTTGGGGTCGATGCTGGATGTCGCCGAATCCATGATCCAGTGCGCGCTCTATCGAACAGAATCGAGGGGCGCGCATCAGCGCACGGATTTCCCCGCGCGCGACGATCAGAAATTCCTCGCCCATTCGCTGGTGTACGCGCAAGGCGACGGAATTCCCACGGTGAGCTATTTGCCGGTGACCATTACTCGCTGGCCGCCCGCGGAACGAGTTTACGGAAAGTGATGGAACATGGCTGAACAGATCGCGCTCGAAGTTACGCGCTTTTCGCCGGAACGGGACAAAGTGCCCACGGTGCAGAGTTTCGACGTTCCGCTCCGCAAGGAGTGGGTGGTTCTGGACGCGTTGAACTACGTCAAGGATAAGGTGGATGGATCGCTGTCGTTCCGCTGGTCTTGCCGCATGGGAGTTTGCGGCAGTTGCGGCATGATGGTGAACGGCGAACCGAAACTCACCTGCGCCACATTCCTGACCGACTACGCGCCCGGCCCGGTGCGTGTTGAGCCGCTCAAGAATTTTCCGGTGATGCGCGATTTGATCGTCGAGATCACGGATTTCTTGACCAAGCTCTCGAAAGTGAAACCGTGGCTCATCCGCAAGAAAGAAAAACCGCTGTCGGAAGGCGAATACCTTCAGACGCCCGAGCAATTGGATTCGTACAAGCAATTCAGCATGTGCATCAACTGCCTGCTTTGCTACGCGGCCTGCCCGGTCTACGGCCTTGATCCGCTGTTCTCCGGTCCGGCGGCGCTGGCGTTGGCGCAACGCTACAACATGGATAGCCGCGACGAAGGCCAAAGCGAGCGGCTGGACATCCTGTCGCAACACGATGGAATTTGGGGCTGCACGTTCGTGGGCGAATGCACGCAAGTATGTCCCAAACACGTGGACCCCGCGGGCGCCATTCAGCAGTACAAACTCACTGCGACGCAAGAGTGGATCAAGTCCATGCTGATGCCTTGGGGGGGGAAGTGATGGCGACCTACACTGAATATCCGCCCAAAGGCTATCGCGTGCGCATGTCCACTTACTGGTGGCTGGATCGCTGGCCTTATCTGAAGTTCACGCTGAGGGAGATCAGCAGCGTCTTCGTGGCTTGGTTCGTCGTGGAAACTTTGACTTTATTAGGCGCTCTGATCGACGGGCCGGCCGATTATGCGCGATTCCAGGAGTTCTTGCGCAATCCGGTTATGATCGCGCTGAACGTGATCAGCCTTTTCTTCGTCATTTTTCACGCCATCACCTGGTTCAATCTGGCGCCGAAAGCGATGGCCGTCCGGATGGGCGGAAAACGCGTTCCCGCGCTGCTGATCTCCGGGCCGCAGTATGTAGCGTGGGTGATCGTGTCGGCGGTGCTGACCTGGTTGCTGTTGCGAGGATAAGAATGCATAAGCGATCGAACGAACCTTTCGTCTGGCTCCTGTTCAGCGCGGGCGGCGTGGTGGCGGCGCTCTTCATTCCCGTCCTGCTCTTCCTGCTCTTTTTGGCGCCTCCGTTGGGATGGGTGAACGCGCCGAGTTACGACACGGTGCTCGGCTTGGCGCACAGCCTGCTCGGGCGCGCGTTCCTGCTGGTGCTCTGCATCCTTCCGCTGTTTCACTGGGCCCATCGATTCCGGTACACGCTATACGACGGCTTGCAGATCAAGCACCTCAACGAATTCGTGAACACGTTTTGCTACGGCGGCGCGATCATCGGTTCGGTGGTGGCGATTTACTTAGTGTTCAGGCTTCCCTGAGCTTGGTTCAAAGCCGGCGCAGGCCAACACGGGCAATCGCGGATACTTCGGAAACGCGGGATCAGAGAAAGATCGTTTGCATTGGTAGAAGAGGCTGTCGCGATCGGACCGGATCACCTTCGAATGAAGGCAGTGCGCGCAGAGTCCAACCGAATCGGCCATCTTTAGGCCAACGCCAGATTCGCCTGCGCTCGTAGCGACAGGTCGGCCGATGCGCCGCTCGCCAGCTTCGGAAACGCGGCCGCGGCGATCATAGCTGCGTTGTCGGTGGATAGCGCGGGGCTCGGAAAAAACACCGGGCAGGGCAGGTTCGCGTTCCTCGCCGCGGCCCGCAAGCCGGAATTCGAAGCGACGCCGCCG
>JBEKHQ010000019.1:0-11496 GCA_050012195.1 Bryobacteraceae bacterium
CCCCGAACGAAAAGATGTCGGAACGAGCGTCCACCGGCTTGCCTTCGGCCTGCTCGGGCGACATGTAGTTCACCGTCCCCAGGATGGACCCTTCCGTCGTCAGAGGCGCTTGTGTCAGCGTGGCCTGATCCTCGAAAGCGATCGGGACGCCTGTCCCACTGGATGCGGGCGCTGGGCCATTGATCGATACCGACCGCTCCGTCAGCTTCGCCAGACCGAAGTCAAGAATCTTGACCAGCCCGGAAGAAGTGATCATCACATTCGCCGGCTTGAAATCCCGATGCACGATGCCGGCGGCGTGCGCGGCGTTCAACGCATCGGCCATCTGGGTGGAGTACTGGAGCACCTGCGCCACCCGGAGCCCAATGGGGGGAATCAGGTCGTGCAGCGTTTTACCGGAGACGTGCTCCATCACCAGATACTGGGTTTCGCCCTCGTCCAGAATGTCGTGTATGGTTATGATGTTGGGATGATTCAGCGCCGAGGCCGACTGTGCCTCCTGAAGAAATCTGCGGCGGCGCTCCGGTGCGCCAGTATTGGCGGCGGAGAGTACCTTGATTGCAACGAAACGGTTTAGACGTTTGTCATGCGCCTTGAACACCTCACCCATGCCTCCCGAGCCAAGCTTCTCCAAAAGTTCGTAATGGAGGATGGTGACTCGGGACATAGCAATGGCTGCCGCATTATCACCCGAAATGCGCCCTCCGCGCAAGGCCGACCCGGGCCAGTACTGAGCGTCTCAAGGTCGGCTTGGTATCCTTGATGTAAATGTCGCTCACAGGGAACCCCTGTGCCTGAAGAAATGACTACCGAGACACAACTGGCCCGGTTCCACAAGATCGAGTTCGACAGCGGCGCCACGCTCAGCCCGGTGGAGGTCGCCTACGAAACCTATGGCGAGTTGAACGCCGCAAAAAGCAATGCGGTGCTCATCCTCCACGCGTTTTCGGGCGACGCGCACGCGGCGGGCATCGACAAGGAAACCGGCAGCGTCGGCTGGTGGGACAACATGATCGGGCCGGGCAAAGGTTTCGATACCGACAAATACTTCGTGATTTGTTCCAACGTGCTGAGTGGTTGCCGCGGCACTTCGGGCCCCGGTTCCATTAATCCGGAGACGGGCTGTCCTTACGCGATGTCTTTTCCCCCGGTCACGATCCCCGATATGGTGCGTCTGCAAAAAATGCTGACCGACAGCCTGGGAATCGAGCGGCTGCTGGCGGTGACCGGCGGTTCCATGGGGGCGATGCAAGCCCTGCAGTGGGCGGTTGCTTATCCGGACGCGGTGGCTTCCGCTATTCCCATCGCGGGGACGGCTCGGCACAGCCCGCAGCAGATCGCTTTCAACGAGGTGGGCCGCCAAGCCATCATGGCCGATCCGGATTGGAACGAAGGCAACTATTACGGGCGGCGTCCACCGGCGCGAGGCCTGGCCGTGGCTCGCATGGTGGGCCACATCACCTATATGAGCGACGCGTCCATGCGCGAGAAATTCGGGCGACGCCTGCGCGACCAGAATCAATTCGAGGTGGAAAGCTACCTGCGCTATCGCGGCAGCCAGTTCGTGGATCGGTTCGACGCCAATTCTTATCTGTACATCACGAAGGCGATGGATTATTTCGATCTCACCCAAGACCGGCATTCGCTCAGCACGGCGTTTGAAAACGTTAAATCGCGATTCCTGGTGATCAGCTTTACGTCCGACTGGCTGTATCCTAGTTACCAGTCGCTCGAAGTGGTGCGCGCGTTGCGCGGCCGCAATTGCGACGTAGCCTATTGCGAACTGCCCTCCAGTTACGGGCACGACGCATTCTTGGTCAACGTAGCCGAGCAGAGCGAGCTAGTGCGTGGATTCCTGGCGAGCACTTTCCGTGGAATCTAGCGTGGCTCAAGCCTTCGTCCCCCAGCTACTCGGACGGAGCGACTACGCAATCATCAGCCAAATCGTGGAACCCGACACGCGCATCCTCGATCTCGGCTGCGGCGAGGGCGAGCTGCTGGCGTGGCTAGCGGAGCACAAGAACGTGGATGCGCGCGGCGTCGAGATCTCAGGCCCGAAAGTGCAGCAAGCGATTTCCCGGGGCGTTTCGGTCTATCACGGAGACATCGAAGAGGCGCTGGCCGACCTGCCGGATCAGGCCTTCGACTACGTCATTCTCAGCCAAACCTTGCAGGAGTCCACCGCGCCGCTGAAGGTTCTGCGAGATATGCTGCGCGTGGGACGGCGGGCGATCGTGGCGTTTCCCAATTTCGGCCACTGGACCGTCCGGCTGGCGCATCTGTTCGCCGGGCGCGCGCCCAAGACCAAGCTGTTTCCCCACGATTGGTATGATTCGCCGAACATCCATTTTCTGACCGTGGACGATTTCGAGGCGCTCGCCCAGGAGCAGGGTTGGACGATCGAAAAGCGGATCTTTCTGCACGGCGCCAGGCAGATCAGTTTTCTTCCGAACCTGCTGTCGGAGGTCGCGGTGTTTCTGGTGAGTAAATAATCCTACTCGATTACCGGTACTAGCTTTGAACTAATGATGCGCTGGTCTGACGTGATCAGTCGAAGCCTGTGAACGCGCGCCGTTGCTACAATTGCCCTGTCCGCGGGATCCCGCAATGATCCGCCTAGCGCAGCGACCTCTACGGCCACATCCACCGTCAACGGCAAAATCCGAAACGACGGATTTGCTTCTAGTACGTTGAAAAGATGCTCTGCGGACATGCCACTCGGACGGCTGCCTTCGTTTAAGAGAGCGATCTCGAGCAGAGTAATAGCGCTGATCGCGAGAGGTTCCTGGCGGCGAACCGCCTCACGCAAGGCACGCGACTGATCCCGCGACAGCTTCCTCGGCGCTGCAAGCCACCGAACGACAATATGTGTGTCGAGGAGAAACCGGCAGATCAATCTCTTGCTCTCGGTCGCCGGCGGACGACTTCCCAAAGCTCGGAAGTGTCGGCCATCAGCAGATCATCATCGATTGACACTTTGCCGATGCACGCGCCTTCCGGAGATTTCCACGCGCGTCGACGCGCTGAGCCGACGGTAGCAAGCGGCTTGCCGCGCTTGGTAATCGTTATGGTATCGCCTCGTGTTCCGACGTCGTCGAGGAGCGCAAGGCACTTCGCTTTAAACTCGGTCACGCTGACGACCCGGTGTTTCATATCCATAATGTACCATGCGCCAACTGGTCATCTGACCAGTTCTAGCCGAATGCCCTCTTCCGCCTTCGCCGCTAGCAAGTCCACGAATTGCGCCAGGTACGGGCGGCCAGGCCGTCCGGTCTCTTGGGCCAGCACGATGTACGGGCTCATGATGGTCGCACGCAGCACGAACAGCCCTTGCTCGAGATATTCGGCGGCGTCGATCGAAAATCGTTCGAGCGGGCCGGAGACGGCCCGCGGCGAGTAACTCGGATATTTAATCACCGTGTGCGACAAAAAGAACGGTTGCGAATAGCTGTACTCGCCGGCCGAATGCTCGGCTTCGATGGTGAACCGCGAGTAGATCCATTGATTCAAACGATTCAGGCGCGCCAGCGACCGGTCGCCTTTCTCCCTGACCAAAAAGCATACGACGTTCGTGTCGGGCGGCTCGGAGGTGAGCGGCATAAATTCGAAGCTCGGGTTGATCCCGTTGGCCGACGCCCGGTGGCCCCAGTGCACCAGGCGTTCATAGAGTTCGCGCGCCGCAAGCAAAGAGGCGCGAATGATCTCGCCATAGCCGTCGCGGTTAAGCCCGATGGTGCGATGCGATAGCCACACGCTCGCGACGGCTGCGCCTGGCTTCGAGCCTTCAAGAATGTACGGGCCGATGGATGTCGGCGGCGCATGCTCGAGCTTCGATGCGTCGGCCTCGATAGTGGAAGCCAAGTAGGGCGCCGCCTCCGCGAGGAATTGCCGGACGCGATCATTGCGGAACGCCACCACGCCACATGGATAGGGCACGTAGCCCATCTTGTGCGGGTCCACAGTGATCGAGTCGGCTTTCGAAAACGCCAGAAACGAGCTGAGGACATCGTGATCGCCCCATTGCATGGGCAGCTTCTTCGAGTATCCGCCATCGCTCAGTTCCAGCTCGCGCGAAACGAACCCACGGATAGTCGCGATCAGTTCGGCGAGCGAAGCGGCGCCCGGTGAAAACAGCGATCGTAAATAGCCCGACCAGGCGGCGTCCACATGCAGCCAGAAGCTGCTCAGCAGTTCGGTCTCGAAGCGATGGCGCAGATCCAGAATTTCGTGCACTGGATCGACCGCGCCTTCCTCGGTGGTGCCGGCGATGGCGATGACGCCGAGTGGAAGCATGCCGCGCCGGATCGCGATTCTCATTTTGACCTCGAGATCGCGCGTGTTCATACGGAACAGGCCGTCGACATCCACCAGAATGACGTTCTCCCGTCCGATACCCAGCAGATCGGCCGCCTTATAGATGCTGTAGTGTTTGGCGCCGGAGACGAAGATCGCGGGCGGGCGCTTTTGATAGCACGCGGTCACGCCGTTGTGCGGAATGCTCAGGCCGGTGGCGGCGAGTAGTTCGGGCATCCGCTCGATCGCCACGCGCGGTGAAACTCCTAGACGCGCCTGAATCGCTTCCATCAGCCTCGGCAGAAGGTGCGCGGTCTCGCTGGGCGCAAGGCCCAGACACTGTTGTTCGTCCAGGTCCGCGAGATTGCGCGCGGTTTGATCCGGCAGGGTTACTTCAAGCGGCACGCCTAATTCCGTTACGACGCGATGCACAGCCAGCGGGAAATAGGCGGCGTTGCGCGCGGCCCACAGCGCTTCGTGATTCGCCACTGTTCCGCCGCTGGTGACATGCGCCCAGCCGAACTCGCTTCGCGCCTCGTGAAGGCTGCCGGGCACCGGCGGGGTTTTGTAACCCAGCATTTCGAGAATGTCGCGGCCCACGTCGAATTCCCAGCGCTCGGTCACCGGCGCGGCCTCCGGCGTCACATTGTTGGGATTGTAGAGCAAGCCCGCGAAGTAACCGAGCACCGACGGCAGAGTCTGATCCGACATCATGTGGCCCAGATAGCGCGGACTGTAAAACGGGAAATGCTTGCGCAGCCCAGCCAACATTTCGGTGATCTTTTGCGAGAGGTCGTCGTTCCAATCCACCAGCTCGCGCCGCATGCTCTGCGGGATCGCGAGCTCATCGGAGGGATAATAGTTGCGCCGCCAGTGAAAATAATCCTGCAGGATGAAGCCGATCAGCTTCTCTTCGATCTCCGCGTTTTCGGCTTTGGGGCCCAGGAACCAGGCGGCGAGCTTCTTGGTCTGCTCGCGTATCGAGGAATCATCCGCCATCGCTATACTCATTAGAACAGCGTGAACGCATCCGTGGAAGCTTATCGCACCGCCATCGATCCTCAATCCGAGAGTTATCGGGCGAATTATTCCTCTATGTCGGCGGCTGTCGATAGGCTGCGCGCGGAGCTCAAGCGATCCACCGAGGGTGGCGGCGAAAGGTACGTGCAGCGCCATCGCGAACGGGGTAAGCTGCTGCCGCGGGAGCGCGTCGAGTTGATGCTTGACGATGGGTCGTACTTCCTCGAAATCGCGCCGCTGGCCGGCATCGGAATGGACGATGAAGCGCCGGGCGCGCGCGTGATCGGCGGGATCGGACTGGTGAGCGGTCGCGAGTGCCTGATCATCGCCAATGAAGCCACGGCCAAGGTTGGCTCCACCAGTGAGCCTGGCCTGTGGAAGAACGCGCGGCTCGCGGACATCGCGATGGAGAACCGGCTGACGGCCATCCTGTTGGTGGAATCGGCGGGCGCGGATCTTCCGGTGCAGAGCAAGATCTTCGTTCCGGGGGGCCGCGGATTTCGCGAGATCACGCGGCGCTCGAAACAGCGGATTTCAACGGTAGCCGTGGTTTTCGGCAGCTCGACGGCGGGCGGAGCTTATCTGCCGGGCATGTCGGACTATGTGGTGATGGTGAAGAAACAAGCCCAGGTGTTTCTTGCAGGTCCGCCGCTGGTGAAGATGGCCACGGGCGAGGTGTCGAACGAAGAGGATCTGGGCGGCGCGGAAATGCACTCGCGCGTTTCGGGACTTTCGGATTATCTGGCCGAGGACGAGCTCGACGGTATCCGCATCGCTCGCGACATCGTCTCGCATTTCAACTTGCCGAAATCGCCGACGCCGCGCGAACTCGATTTCGATGAACCGCTATACGATCCGGACGAGCTCGCGGGCATCGCGTCGGCTGACGTTCGAGTTCCGTTCGACGTCCGGGAAGTGATCGCGCGGATCGTGGATGGATCGCGCTTCTCCGAGTTCAAGCCGGAATACGGGCCGACGTTGGTCACCGGATTCGCTCGTGTACACGGGTTTCCAGTCGGGATTCTTGGCAACAACGGCGTGTTGATGTCGGAGTCAGCCGCCAAGGGCGCGCAGTTCATCGAGCTGTGCAATCAGCAATCGATGCCGCTGGTGTTTTTGCAGAACATCACGGGCTTCATGGTTGGCCGGACGTACGAGGAACAGGGGATCATACGCAACGGCGCGAAGTTGATTAACGCGGTGTCGAACTCGACGGTGCCCGCGATCACGATCATGATCGGCGGATCGTACGGGGCCGGCAACTACGCGATGTGCGGGCGGGCGTACGAGCCGCGATTTCTGTTCACGTGGCCGAATCATCGGATCGCGGTGATGGGGGCGCAGCAGCTCGCCGGCGTGATGGATATTATCAAGCGTGAGGCGCTGATTAAGGCGGGCCAGCCGGTGGATGAGGCGAAGCTTGCCGCGGCGCGGCTCGCGTTGGAAGGCCAAATCGAACGGGAGTCGGATTGCTATTTCGCGACGGCTCGGCTATGGGACGACGGCATCATTGATCCGCGGGATACACGTACCGTGCTCGCGATTTCTTTGTCGGCCGCCTGCAATCGGCCGGTGGAGGGGACCATGGAGTGGGGAGTTTTCCGGCACTAGGACTTTTTTAGAAACTTTGCGACGCCGCGCCGGCAGTCTTCGGTCATGCGGGCGATGGCGTTGATCTCGACACCGGCTTCGATGGCGGCTTCGAAGCTCATCCCGTCCATTTGATACAGCAAGCGCTTGGAAAGCGTCGTGGCTGAAGCCGATCTCGACGCCATCTTCGAAACATAGGCCATCACGTCGGCGTCGAAGGTGGCGTCGGGGAAGACACGGTTTACCAGCCCACAATCGAAAGCCGCCTGCGCCGAGATGATCTGGCCCGTCGTAATCAGCTCGAAAGCGCGCTTTTCGGAAACGGACCTGCGCAGGATCGCCATCACCATGGCAGGGACGAATCCGATGTTCACTTCCGGATATCCGAATTGGGCCGATTCGGATGCCAGAATCAGATCGGCCGCCGTCGCCAAGCCGCAGCCGCCCGCGAGAGCGCGTCCGCGAACCGCCGCGATGATTGGACGCGGATGCCGTCGCATGCCGATGAACAGATCCGCCATGGCCCGAGCGCTCTCCATGTGATCGAGAACATCGGCGTCGGCCATGCTATGGAGTCCGCTCAAATCTGCGCCGGAGCAGAAATCGGCGCCCGCGCCGGATATCAGGATCACGTGATTGGACCCGGCCACCGCATCCTTGATTTCCGAGATCAGCTCGCCATCGAGCGCATTGCGCTTGTCCGGGCGATTGAGCGTGATCCGGGCGACGCCGTTCTCGACCTTATAGAGCAGTTTTTGATAAGAGTTCATCGGGAACTTCTATTTCCATGCGGAGTAGCGCGGCGCTGTAAGTCTTGCCTTGCGCATCGGCCTTGAGCGACAAGGTGCCTCCGCCATCCAAGCTTTCGTGCAGGAGAAAATTCAACGCGCCTAGATTCGGCAGCTCGAAGCGCTCCACCTTACCGAGACAAATTCCTTCGAAATATTTCTTGACCCGTTCAGCCGTGACTTGGCTGGCCAGCACGGGATAGAAGGCGGCGTCGAGCGCGATCAAGCCGACGTTGGCGGTGTCTCCCTTATCGCCAGAGCGCGCGTGCGCGATGCGAACCAGTTGCACTCGTGCCATTAGGTCTCCTGAACGGAAATCTGGGGAGTCGCTTCAGTCTTGGGAATCAACGCGGGCCAATAGGCGACGATCTCTTCCACCTTGGGACGTCCGCTGCCGAGGCCGGTGACCGTCGGCGGGCCGTTCAAAGCCAGCGGCGCAATCTCTTTCGTGAAACGCTCCACGACGCCGCGATCCTCCGACCGCACGCCCACGCGCAGGATCACTTCGGCGATACCTGGCGCTGGTTCGCCTGCAAGCGGGCCGTGGCAGGCGTTCACGCCACCGAATTCGCTGCGGATGGCGTCGAAGCGTAAACCCAGGCGGTCCAGCCGCTCGCGCAAAATGCGATCGGAGGCCTGGGCTTTGGCATAGGCGTTCGGCCAGGAGTACATCAGCGTTCCGATTGCCTTGAATCCGGCCGAGTAGCTGATGGAAACCTTGTACATGTCGGTGGCCGGCTTGCCGCGAATCCCGGTGAAGCGGACGCGATCAGGACCATCCTGCTTGAGCTGGACGGTGGTGAAATCAGCGATGCAATCGGGCGTGATATATTCGCGCGGATCGCCCATTTCGTAAAGAAGCTGCTCCTTGATGGACGCTACCGTGATGCGGCCGCCCGTTCCGGCATGCTTGGTGATGACGAAGACGCCGTCCGGCTCGGCCTCCACGATGGGATATCCGATATCGGCGTAATTCGGAATGGTTTGCCAGTCCACTTGGCAATTGCCGCCGGTGCATTGCGCGCCGCATTCCACCGTGTGTCCGGCGATGGTGCCCGCGGCGAGCTTGTCCCATTCGTTCGGCTTCCACTGGTATTCGTGGATCATCGGTCCGAGCACCAGGCCCGTGTCGGTGGTGCGGCCTGTGATGACGATTTGCGCGCCGGTGTCGAGCGCATCCGCGATCGCCCGGCCGCCGAAGTACACGTTGGCGCTCTGAACGCGCGCACGGACGGATTCGAGCGGCGCGCCGGTATCGAGATTCTTCAGCGGAACGCCGCGGGCGATCATGTCGTCCAGCCGATCGAGAATATCGTCGCCCGCCACGACCCCGATTTTGATTTTCGGGTGTTGCAGCGCCTTGGCGACTGCCTGACGGCAGGACTCGGGGTTCACGCCGCCCGCGTTGGCGACGATGCGGATTTTGCGATCGACGATATCTCGCGCGCCGCGTGCAATCATGTCGACGAAATCTCGAGCGTAGCCGGCGCGGGGATCGCGCGAGCGCTGCTTTTGGAGAATCGACATGGTGACCTCGGCCAGATAGTCGAGCGTCAGGTAGTCGATGGGGCCGCGCCGGATTTGTTCGAGCGGGGCTTCGAGGGAATCGCCCCAGAAGCCCTGCCCGTTGGCGATGCGGATCACTTCAAATCTTTTCCTCTTTGGCGATAATTTCTTTCATAATCTCACTGGTGCCCGCGCCGATGGTGTTCAACCGAACATCGCGCCAAGCGCGTCCGATCGGGTATTCGGTGGTGTAGCCGAAGCCGCCGAACATTTGCATGCAGTCGTAGGCGACCTTCTGCGACAGCTCGGATGTGAAAAGCTTTGCCATGGTCACTTCGCGGACGCCGCGCTGCCCGCGGTTTAACAGATCGAGCGCTCGGTAGGTGAGCCATCGGCCGGCTTCGATATTGGTAAGGTGCTCGGCGAAGCGATGCCGCCACACCTGGTAGTGTCGGATGGGGCTGCCGAACGCGGTTCGTTCAGCTCCGTAATCGAGCGCCGCGCGGACCGATCTTTCGGCGCCGGACAGCGCGAGAATCGCCGCCGCCAGCCGCTCACCCTGGAAATTGTGCATGACGTAGTAGAAGCCCTTGTTCAGCTCGCCGAGGATGTTGCGCCGCGGGATGCGGCATTCGTCGAAGAATAGCTCCGCGGTATCGGACGCCATGTTGCCGATTTTGCTCAGCTTCTTGCCGACGGAGAAGCCTTTGGTTTTGGTCGGGAACAGAACCAGCGAGACGCCCTTATATCGATCCTCGGCGGTGCGGACCGCAAGGATGATGAAGTCGGCGCGCGTGCCGTTGGTGATCCACAGCTTTTGACCGGAGATCACCAGGTCGCCGCCGTCAATGCGCGCGCGTGTTTTGAGCGCCGCCACGTCGGAGCCGCCGCCGGGTTCGCTGATACCCAGCGCGGCAATTTGCGCGCCGGTCACCCCGGGCCGGAGGAATTCGTCTTTCTGCTCGCGCGAGCCAAGTTCGGCGAGCACCGGCAGCGTGATTTCCGATTGCACCATGAGCGCCATGCTGATGCTGCCCGAGTCGGCATACGCCATGGATTCCATGTAGGCCGCGCTGGCCCACCAATCCAGACCCAGGCCTCCCCATTCCGGATCGATGCGGATGCCGAAGAGTCCCAGGTCCGCTGCCTTTTTGAACAGCTCGCGCGGAAAGATGCCCGCGAGATCCCATTCCTCGGCGAAGGGCGCGATCTCTTCGCGGCAGAACCGCTTGACGGTCTGCCGGATCATGTCGTGTTCTTCGGTGAAGTGCGGGAATTCGCTTTTGACCTCGGTAGCTATCGCAGTTTCGCTCATCTAAGAAGCCTCCTCGGCGCGGATTTGGACCAGCATCTGGCCCGGCGCCACCACCTGCCCGGTCTTTACTAGGACGGATTGGATCACACCGTTGATTGTAGTTCGAATCGTCTGCTCCATTTTCATGGCCTCGAGGACCACCAGGGAATCGCCCGTTGTCACTTGCTGTCCTTCACTCACCAGGATGCGGAGAACCTGGCCTGGCATGGATGCGTTGGCCGTCCTTTGCTGACCGGCGGGAGATGAGCGCGGGTGGCGGGAGAGACTCGTGAGAGTGGTTTCGCCGTTCGAGGAATGGATAAAAAGTGTATCGCCCGCTTGTACGATTTCGTAGGTCCTGGCGAGGCCGTCGGCGCTGAGTGTAATTGCATTTTGCGAGCGGCGAACTACCGACACATGCAGGTCCGTTGGTCCCACGGCGACGACGTAATCGGCGGGCCCAGCGCGCTTCCAAGAAACGGCCACGTCACGTCCTCCGATTCGAAACTTTCGGGTCGGATCGCGGTAGGGGTTGTTGCGGAAGTTCGGCGGAATGCCTTTGACGGGACTCAGATCGAGATACAGAGCGGCGGCCGCCAGATGATCGGGCGGCTCGGGCGCCGGATCGGGCGCGGGCAAGAATGCAGTATGGATTCGGCTTTCGCGAAATTCCGAAGTTTCGAGAATTTGGATGAGATACTCGCGATTCGTTTTCAGGCCGAGCAGGCATGTGGATTGCAAAGCGTAGGCGAGTTTGCGCAGAGCCGTGGCGCGATCCGGGCCGTGACTGATCACTTTGGCGAGCAATGAATCGTAGTGGATGCCGATCTCGACCCCCGGCTCTAGGGCGGTGTCCACGCGCACGTGCGCGGGCTGGCGCCACGCATGCACCTGACCGGTGGACGGCAGAAAATCATTCGCGGGATCCTCGGCGTTGAGGCGTGCCTCTATGGCATGGCCGTTCATCATCGGCGGATCCGGCAATGACCTACCTTCGGCCACTTC
>JBEKHQ010000020.1:0-11489 GCA_050012195.1 Bryobacteraceae bacterium
GTTGCTGCTGCAAGCCGATCGCAACGGCATCTTCTATGCGCTTGATCGAACCAGCGGCGAGTTTCTTTCCGGTACGCCCTTCGTCCGCCAGACTTGGAACGCGGGATTCAACGAGAACGGGCGGCCCAAAATTATCCCCGGCACGGATGCGAGTCCGGAGGGTACGGTCGTTTATCCCTCCGGCATCGGCGGCAACAACTGGAGGTCGCCATCGTACGATCCCGCCAGCGGTTGGATGTACCTGGTCTTCACGGACGCGGGTCAAAAGTACGTGCGCCAGTTTGAAGAGTATGAGCCTGGCAAGGAGTATTGGGGCGGTCACGGTTCGGAAGTCTCGGGGGAAAAGGCAACAGCCGGTGTCATGGCTCTGGACACTGAAACCGGAGAAGTGAAGTGGCGTTACAGGATCGCGCAAGGATCGCTGGGCGGCGGAGTGCTGGCCACGGCCGGCGGTGTGGTCTTTGCCGCGGCCGGCGATGGAAACCTGATCGCTCTCGACTCGCGGACGGGCACGCTGCTGTGGCGCTTCCAGACCGGCGGCGGAAGGATCGCGGCTTCGCCCATGAGCTATTCCGTCGACGGAAAGCAATATGTGGCGCTCTCCGCCGGCAATGTGCTCTATAGCTTCGCGTTGGGATTTTGATCCGCCCGCTACTGCGCGGAAAAGCGATACACCGTCTCGCTGTGATACTTATCGCCCGCCTTGAGCGTGGTTGACGGAAAGCTCGGCTGGTTCGGTGAATCCGGGAAATGTTGCGTCTCCATGCAGAACGCCGCGCGCCGCGGATACACCTTCCCGCCCTTTCCCTTGATAGTGCCGTCCAGAAAGTTGCCCGTGTAGAATTGCAAGCCCGGCTCGGTGGTGAACACCTCCATCACGCGGCCCGTCTTCGGCTCGGCCACAGCGGCCGCCAACTCCAGCGACGATCCCGCGCGGTTCAGCACAAAGTTGTGATCGTAACCCCCGCCCAACGCAATCTGCGGATCCTTTGCATCGATGCGGTCGCCGATCGGCGTCGGCTTCCTGAAGTCGAAGGGCGTGCCGTCCACGTTCTCCAAATCGCCGGTTGGGATCAGCCCCTTGTCCACAGGCGTGAACCGGTCCGCGTTGATCACCACCACGTGCCCAAGGATGTCGCCTTCGCCCTGGCCCGCCAGATTGAAGTAGGAGTGGTTCGTGAGATTCACGATTGTGTCCTTGTCGCTGGTGGCCGAATACTCGATCCGCAGTTCGTTGTCGTCAGTTAGCGTGTACGTGACGATGGCGGTCAGGTTCCCCGGATAGCCCTCTTCGCCGTCCTTGCTCAGGTATGTCATCACCACGCTCGCGCCGTTGCCCTCTTTACCGGTCCAGACCACTTTGTCGAATCCGATGTTGCCGCCGTGCAGGTGGTTGGCGCCATTGTTTTGCGCCAGTATGTACAGCATGCCGTCCAGGTTGAATTTCCCGCCGGCGATGCGGTTTCCGTAGCGCCCGATCGTCGCGCCGAAGTAGGGTGGCGGAGGCGTCCTTAGATAGCCGTCCAGATTGTCAAAGCCGAGCACGATGTCGTCGAACTTGCCCTGCTTGTCGGGCATCTTGAGCGTCACCACGCGCGCTCCGTAGGTGGTGATGGTGGCCTTCGCGCCTGTTTTGTTACTGAGAGTGTACAGCTCAACGGCCTGGCCGTCGGCTGTTTTCGCCGTCACCTCAGCGACCTTGCCGGGGGCGTGACCGCCGCATCCGGCTGTTATCGCGGCGACCAAAAGCACAGCCGTAGAGAACGTTTCCCGGAGCGTTGTCTTTCGCCTCTGAAAAATCATAGGCAGCAACGATGATACCTCCGCGCCTTAACCCATGGGACAATTACAAGAACGTGAAATGAAGCACCAGACCAGCATTTTCAACGCAACACTGTGGTTGACCATCGTCGTTTCTGGCGTGGCGGCCGGGCAACAGGACACCGGTTCCGCCAGCGAAGCAAGCCGGGGGCGCGACATATTACGGCATGCGCAAGAGGCTCTGGGAGGCGCTCAGAAGCTGGCTTCGGTTCGAGATTTTACGCAGACCATCCGCGTTGCGATGGAAGCGTTGCCGGGCGGAGTGACGGTGAAGCAGGTGAATCGCTATTTGGCGCCGGCGGTCTACCGGCAGGACGAAGATATGCCGTTCGGAAAGATCATTTCGTATACCGATGGCGCGTCGGGATGGAGGTCCACTCCAAGAGGGTCGGCGACCATGACGCCCGCGGTCCTCAAGATGTCGCAGGATGAACTGTTCCGCAGTCTGTTTGTACTGATGGCCGCGGACCGCGATCCGTCCGTACAGGTGAAGGCCACCGCCCCGCGCACCGTGGAAATCGCCAAAGAGGATGGGTTCAGCGTAAGAGTGGAGTTCGATGCGTCTACCTGGCTGCCGCTTCGTAAGGTTTATGTGGCGGCCGATCCGCACGGCCCTCCTACCGAGATCGAGGAAAGCTACGCGGATTGGCGCGAAGTGGACGGGTTGAAAGTGCCGTTCAAAATGACGATTCGGCAGAATGGGAAAGTGCTAGCCGACGAAACCGTGGAGGAGTTCAAGTTTAATGTCGGGCTGAAGGCGGACGAGTTGAGCCAGAAGCCATAGCCGCTCCAACGGGCTTTCAGTTTCTCCTGTCTTTCCGCAATTCCTGAACGCGGCGAAGGTCGGCGGCTGCCCCGGCCTTATCACCCGATGCTTCCTCGGCCGAGGCGCGCTCCTTGTAAGCTTTCAGATTATTCGGCTCGGCTCGGATGACTTGAGTGTAGTCCTGAATCGCTTTGTCGTACTGCTTGAGGCTGAGGTAGGCGGCAGCGCGCTTCAGATGGAACAACGCGTTCGCGGGCTTGAGCCGGATGGCTTGGTTGTAATCCTGAAGAGCGCGGTCATACTGTTGAAGACCGCTGTAGGCGCTACCGCGGTTGTCGTAGGCCAATGCAAAAGACGGATTCAGACGAATGGCTTCGTTGAAATCAGGCAGGGCCTGTTTGTACTGCTTGAGAAGTTGGCGGGCAAATCCGCGACAATTGTAACCTCGCGGGTCGTCGGCTTTGATCCGAATGATTTTGTTACAGTCCTCGAGGCTCAATTCGTATTGGACCAGCTTTCGCCGAGCCTCGGCCCGGCCCACATACGCATCCACGTAATCCGGACTCGCGCGGATCGCATCGTCGAAACGGTGCACGGCTTCATCCGGCTTGTCCGCCTCGAGCAGGCGCGAGGCCTGGTCATAAAACGCTTGGGCCTTCGCCGAAGCGGGCGCGGCCGCGGACTCGCGCTTGGATGGCGGTGGAAGCGCGGGTGCCGGCGCCGCTTTGGCCTTGGGCATCTTTTCGCGAGGGGGTTCGGGCGTTGGCTCGATGACCTTGGCGACAGGGGCCGGAATAGGGGCGCTGGCTTGGCTCTGCGCGACGGGCGCGGCGTTCGTGCTCGGTTTCGGCGGAGCGGCGGATCCGAAGAAGCGCCACGCGCCGAGAGCCGCAAGAACGACCAGCGCGCCGACTCCGCCCACCATCCACACCATCGATCGATTTTGAGGGGCGCGAGGGTCGGGACCTTCGACGCGGATAGCACGCTCCGGAGTCGGCGGGAAAGCTTGGCCCTCCGCGTTCTCGAGCACTTGCTCGCGTTTCTCCGTGCCCGGCGGCAGCAGATGATAAACGGTATGTTCCCGAATGTGCTTGTCTTTCTCAACTCCCTTCAACTGGAACATCCGCTTGTAGTCGTCGGACAGACGGCTGACTACCTCGAAGAAAGATTGCGAAACCAGGATCTTGTTATCCGAAGCGAAACTCATGATCCGCTGGCCGGCGTTGATTCCATCGCCGATCGCGTTCAGAGCCCCGTTGATATCCTTCACCAGTTTGACCGGCCCCAGATTGATCCCCAACCGGACACTCAGTCCGGGTTGGTGCTCCCGCTGGTCGAGAACGAAGGAGTTGCAGAGTTGGAGCGCGGCGAACATGGCCGCTTCCGGCGCGCCGAGGAAACAAATGGCAGCCCCGTCGCCGGTGTCGAGCATGACGCGTTCGCTCTCGGGGACGTCCTTAATCGTCTCCGTCAGGTAACCGTTGAAGCGTTGCTTCCATTTCATCTGCATGTCGACCGACTGCGATGAGTAATTCACGATGTCCATGAAGAGCACGCTGCACAACCAGGTGCGGTCCATTTTGTTAAGGTCGGCCATATCACCAGCCCGGTGTTTGTACTTCGGGTCCTTCTAGGTTATGTTACCGTTAACGTGTCGTTCGGAGGTTTGTCATGACCAAATGCAAGCTGGCTGGGCTGATTATCGCCTTTTCCCCGGCGTGGGCCGTCGCCCAGCCGCAGACTATCACGCCCACCGCCAAGGAACTCAACAAGAGCTTCGACGCGGACGCTTCGCAATGGACCGCACGGTTCGAACACGAAGGCCGCGCGATCTATGACAAGCGCTTCGAGATCCTGGACGCGATGGGGCTCAAACCGGGCATGGATGTCGCCGACATCGGCGCGGGCAGCGGGCTGATCTCGCGGTTGATCGCGCAACGGGTGGCGCCCGGCACCGTGTATGCTGTCGACATCTCGAAAAACATGATCGACCATATTACGAAGACCGCCGCCGAGGAAAAGATCGCGAACCTCAAAGCGGTGCTCGGCGATCCGAAATCACCGAAGCTGGCGCCCAACTCGGTGGACGCGATCTGCATCATCGATTCCTACCATCATTTCGAATATCCGGCGGAAATGCTGGCCGAAATCAACAAGGCGCTTCGGCCCGACGGCGTGCTGATGCTGATCGACTTCAAACGGATCGACGGCGTTTCACGCGACTACATTCTGAAAATGGTCCGCGCGGGAGAAGGCACTTTCACCGACGAGTTTCTCAATGCCGGCTTTGAACTGGTCGAGCGACGCGACGACATGTTCCCGGAGAACTACCTGCTGAAGTTCAAACATCGCGCCGCGTCTCGTCACGCGACGGCTGCAAAGTAACGCGCTACTTCTTCTCGAAATAGCTTTCGCGGGCCTTCAGATACATTTCCACCGTTTTTTCGAGTGGCGGGAACGGTTCCAGTCCGGCGCGCTCCATCTTGGCGTTGGACAGGGCGGAATATTTCGGACGCCGCGCCGCGGTTCGGTACTCCTTATCGCTGGTCGGCTGCAATTCCGGTTTCAGTCCGGCTACGCGAAAGATCATGGCGGCGAATTCGAACCAGGAAATGGCCGTGCCTCCGCCGACGTGAAACAGACCGAACTGTTTGCGTTCCAGCAGAGACGCGGTCCGCTCGGCGAGCAATGGCGCGAAGGTCGGCGACGCGACGTGATCCTCCACCACGCGAATCGGGCGCTTACCAGCGGCCAGGCGCAGCATGGTTTCGATGAAATTGCCGCGAGCGGTCGCGAGTCCGCCGGGTCCAAAGACGCCGCACGTTCGGATGATGAGCGGCGTCGCCAGATAAGCGCGCGCGTAAAGTTCGCCCGCCAGCTTGGAGACCGCGTAAGCGCCCAGCGGATGCGGTTCGTCAGCTTCGGTGTAGGCGCGTCCGGCGGTTCCATCGAAGACATAGTCGGTTGAGAAATGGACGAACTGAGCGTCCAACTGTCGGCAGGCCATCGCCAGGTTGCGGACCGCCAGGCCGTTGGCGATAAAAGCGGGCAGCGGCTCGTTTTCGGCGACATCTACCTGGTTATAAGCGGCCGAGTTTATCACCACGCCCGGATCGGCCTGGGCCAGCGTGCGCTCCACGCTCGCGGGATCGCCGATATCGACGCCGGCTCGATCAAACCCGACCACGTCGTAGCCGCGTCCGGAAAATTCCCGCACCAGTTCCACGCCGAGCTGGCCGCGGCTTCCGAATATGACCACTCTTCTGTTGTGCACTGATCGGGGAGCTTAGTGTCCCTTGACAACCTGGGCGGTGGCGGGGTTCGCGGGACCCAGATTCTCGTACCACTTGATATTGTGCGTGGCGCCGCCGATCATCACGATGTCCGGGCGTCCGTCGCCATTCATATCGGCGACCTGGCAACCGGAGGCGGACATCGCCATATGATCCAGTTCCTCGTGACGCCACTGCGTGCCGGTTTCGTCCGTGGAATAGAAAATGTGCGAGCTGGCGACTTTGCCCCGGGCGCGATCGCCTGCCACGATTTCATCGCGACCGTCGCCGTTGAAATCGCCTACGCAGACCTCGTGGCCTTCCGTCAGGCCGTCAAAAATGACATGGCGGACCCACCCGCCCTTGCCGTCCTCGGTATAAACCACAACTTCGTTGCCATGCCAAGGCTCGACCGTCGCCAGGATGCGATGTTTGCCAAGATGCGCCACCTTCACGTCGCTGGTGCCCAAACGCGGCGCCTCTTCGGTGTCGTGACCCTTGACGATGAGCTTGCGATCCCACTTCAATTTGTCGCCTTTACCGGAAGCGGAATACATCAGCACGCCCTCGAAATTAGCGACCAGCAATTGTTCCTGTTTTCCTTTTCCGGTCCAGTTCACCACTCGAATGCGATGCGTGATGCCGGCCAGATCGTCGGTGATGGTTTCGCGCTTCCAGGGCGCGGACCAATCCTTCGGAACCCGATAGAAGAACAACGGCGTCTTGCCCTCGAATTTCGGCGCGGCGTTGGTTTCGCCCACCAGCGGAGCGTTAATCAGCACTTTTTTGCCGCTGCCATCGACATCCGCCCAGGCGATGTGATGCGAGGTGGGATAGGCGTCCAGCTTATCGGCTTTCCAGGGCTCGCGCGGATCGCCGACGTGCGAGACCAGCCACACCAAGCCCGGACTCTTGGCTTGTTGCATGGCGAAGCCGCTTTCCACCGCCAGCTCCGGGATGCCGTCGCCATCGATGTCGTAGGCGGCGATGTTGACTTGGCCGGGCATGTCCTTAACCATCACGTGCGGCTGCCAGGAGGGATTCTCGTACCAGATGAGGTCGGGGATCATCTGGCTGATCCCGATGACGTCGGGCTTGCCGTCTTTATTGATGTCCGCGACAATCACGGCGTAGCCGCCCTTTTCGTTGGCTTCAATAACGTGATCCTTGAATTGAACGATTTGCTGGCCGGCGGCTAGGCCGGCAGCGGTAACAAGCAGCAACGCGGTTCGCGGGAACATGGCTCGGCGCATAATGCGCTTATCATATCAGACAGACTGGTTGTGGGGTTCGTTCGGAGACGCGCCATTCCGCGATTGAAACAGCCCATCATGCTGCATGTCTCAGGCGGGCGGCGCTAAAACTTGGTTGAATCGGGCGAAAGCGACCGTGTTTCATCGAAAGATGGCCTTCCTGTCATCAAGTCCATCCAACGGAGTTGACGCTCCTATCAAAGTCGCGACTCCGTCAACAAGGCGGGGGTAAAAATCGCCCAAGCCGGCCTTGAAGTTTCTACCCGTAAAGCAGGGCAGAATCCACTCTCCCATCTTCATCAGGGTTTGCCGGACCTTATCGCAAGTTGACTCGTCCAACTGCCCAATTTGATGACCAAAAACAATCAGGTCCCAAAAGCGCAAGATGGGACGCGGGATATGCTCGTCGTCGCGGAGAAGGCGATTCACTGCGCTGTAATCGTTTGTAGCGATCGGCGATCCAAGCACGGAACCTGCGGCGTGCGTGTACGCTTCACCACGGTCGACGCGGAGATTGAATCGTTGGCCCTCCGAATCTATTTGTCTGAGCATCGCATCAACTCCGGTGTCAAGTACCGTGCTGAGCAATTGTCGATCTATTATGCCAATCGTGTTGTTTGAGACGGCTCTTTTTAATGCCTCCTGTCGGCCTATAAACTTTCGCACTGTTGTGAGTATATGTACGGTCTCTGCCTCCACTGCGCTTACGATTGCTGGAATCTTGTATTCGGAACGTAGGCATCGGAGAAGTGGAAGTTGTTCCGTAACGATCAACTGGAGCAAGACGGATGTGTCGATGAGAATGAAACGCGGGTTCGCTGGCCTACCAGGACTCACGCAAAAGTCGGCTCGGTGATTGAATCGCCAAATCTTTCGGCAAAAGTATAGCGATCCATCATGCACATTTCCGCCGCCTTACCGAAGCTAATCTCGCCTGCATTGGTTAGGTCAATAATTTGCTTCATATACCCGGCTGGCAGGCGCAAGCGGCGTGTCCCGAGAGAAGTGGTGCGGTTACGTGCGATCCACTTTGGCATTTCAGCCGCCACGTTCTCCATGTATTCGCGAGTCGACAAAGAGTGTGTACTGATGCTGCGCAGCACTGGAGCGCAGTCGTATGCATAATAACGCTCCCGCAGGTCGTCGGTTATCAGGCCGTTCCCGTAGGCGGCCCGGACGACCGTTCGCTGCTCAACATGTGTCTTAGCGACCAGTTGAGATAGTTGCTCCACCGTTAACTCGTTCCACCTGATTCCCAATTGATTGGCGTACTGGACAAGAACTGATCGTGGCGCAAGACACTCTTGCGAGAAAGAGCGGGCGCGTTCCTCAGATATCGTGGAACTGTCTTCGTCGTTTACAAAGTCCAACGAAACAGGATCGTTGGCAAGGTCAAAAATTGCATGGCATACCTCGTGCATTATGACCTCGTTGCGCCTGAACCAAGTAGACCTGAATGTGTTGGAAAAAACGCATGGTCGCTTGTCACCCTCGGTCCCGATTTCAAAGCAGCAACCCTCAAGCGATGACTTAGTAATTGGGCTCTCGATCACAACAAGTCCAGATTGACGAAGATGCCTTCGGATCAGTTCGCCGATGCCGACCTGCCCCTGTTCCAGATTGCCGATTGAGCGGAAGCGGGCTGCGGCTTCGCTCCCTTGTAGCGCCGGCGGGGACGAACGATCGATTTGGTTGCTAACGCTTTGAGCGATCGCGCTCCAAACTGACGAACTCCTCACATTGCGGATATCGTCTAGTTGGGTCATCGAGAAGCCGAGTCGGCGGACCAAGCCAACAAATTCGCGATCAGAATCGCCCAGCCGGTTATCGCGAAGCTTGAACCAGATCGCAGGGGCGACGCTACTGCCGTCAGAAGACCTGGAGGGTTTGCGGGACAGCAGATCTTTTTCGGTTACACCAAGCACCGCGCACAGTTCCGGAATTGCGAAGCCGGGGATCTGCTTCTTGTCATCCATCCATTCACGGAACTGCTCAACAGGAACGCGTACAAGATTCGCACAAAACTCAGGACTGAGCCGTGCGGCCTCGATAATTTCTTTCAGCATCAGGACAGAGCCGAGTATATAACAAAGGGGGAATTGGAGAGACTACCCGCTTCCAGGGCGCTGGCCAAGAACACCTTTCGCTCTGCTCCAGTATACGGCAGTATTAGCAGAAATCTTTAGGTCGGATCTCGCCGGTTGGTCGTGAGAACCCCAGCAGCCATGGGATCACGGAGGCTCACTCGTCGATTTTTTGCGTGGCGTGGCGTTCCAGATACCAGCAGGGAGCGGCTCCGAGCTGGGGAAACAACGAATAGACGCACTGCTGCGCTTCCGGCGGCTGGAACATTAACTCGGTTCGCTGATTCTTGAGTTTCACGGCGTAGTAGCGCTGGACGTTGACGGAACCGAATCGCGCGCGGCCCTTCGGAATTCCGTAGCGGACGGAGATGTAGTCGCCTGCGTAAACGGCTAGCGCCAGCGCGATCAGGATCGAGAGTAGGCGGAAAACGGACCGCACAAGCTAAAGCATATGCCACCAGCGCACCCTTACGGAATCCTGACGCGCATTTTATGACTTCCTTACGTCCTGACTTATAGACTCGGAGGCATGAGCGCAGGCCGGATTCTTGTGGTCGACGATGCGCCCCAGAGTCGGCGCGTGCTGCGCGCCACCCTGACGGCGGAAGCCTACGAGGTACAGGATGCCCGCAGCGGCGAAGAAGCGTTGGAGGCGATGCGCGAGAATCGCTTCGATCTGATCCTCTTGGACATGAATATGCCGGGGATGGGCGGTCTGGAGACGTGCCGGTCCACGCGATCCAGGTCCGAAGCGGCCATCATCATGCTTACCGTCCGAGATTCGGAGCAGGACAAAGTGGCGGCCCTCGACGCCGGCGCCGACGATTACATCACCAAACCTTTCAGCACGCGGGAATTGCTGGCTCGGATTCGCGCCGCGTTGCGCCGCCTCCCGAACCTGGCCACGGAGGGAGCGGAGCCCGTCCAGTTGGACGGCCTCGAAATCAATTTGGCGACGCGCCGTGTGATCACTGCGGGAAAACAGGTGCGGCTCACTCCGAAGGAATTCGATCTTCTACATTACTTAATGGCGAACCCGAACGTTCCCATCCCGCATCGCCGGCTGCTGAACGCGGTGTGGGGACCGGACTATGGGGACGAAGTGGAATACCTGCGCGTTTTTATCAACCGGCTACGGAAGAAAATCGAGCCCGATCCGGCGCATCCGCGGTATTTGGTCACCGAAGCGTGGGTGGGTTATCGATTCGAAATGCCCAGTTCATCCGTATGATTCGCCAGCTGTTCCAAGATCGCCAGGCGAACTCGCATCGGTTTGAGATCCTGTTCTCGCAGATTTTCGGCGCAACCATCCACGATGCGCCGCCCCATCGCCACCAGCGCGCGATGGTAGGCCGGGTCCGGCGTCGTGGACGTGATATCGCCCAAGGCGCGCAACATTCGCAGGCTGACCGCGAGATCGGATTGCGAATACAGACGGATTTGCTCGAAGGCGGACGTCAGCAGCCGCTCGAAATCGATCCACTGAATACTGACGCGCAGGACGCCGGGCGGATCGTACAGCAGCGACTCCGGCAGCTCCCGCGACGCGAATCGGATCAGAATGCGGCTCAACTGATCCACCGAACTCACGCCCGTGCTGGGATCGTTGACGGCGGGCGAAATGGCTTTCAGCGCGATGTCGACGATCTGCAAGACGCCGAACTCGACGTCCTGTTGCAAAGTCCTGGCTGATCCGATGTCGAAGGCGTGCCGCACTTCCTCGATACCCTCTTCGGACAGCCGCTCGCCCTTGTACGTCATGAGAAGCGGAGTGGCCGCCGGAACGAAGTGACCCACGCGGCGAACCACGTGAAGCTTGACGTGATAAGTCTTGGCCAGTTCCACCAGATGAGGCGTGTCGATGAAGCGTATATAGCCGGAAACCAGGCTGAGCACCGGCGTCGCCCAAGTGGCGGCCTGCGCTTGATCCGGCGCGGCGAAACTACCCGGTTGGTGGGGCGCGGGCATCATGTCGTCGATGATCGCTTCGGTTTCGGAGGCAATCCGGTCCACGATATTGCTGACGCTGATGGCTTGCGAAATGTGATGAATGAAGAACAGCAACCAGGCCACGCAGGCCAGGGCGAGCAGCATGGCGCCCATTACGGTTGCCACCGGCGCGAACGGGCGGGGCAGGGAACGCGCCGTGGGCAGCGCGGCCATGCAGTAACAAAACGTGCCGAGGAATATCCCCAGCGTCCATTGCGTCACGCGATCCTTGGCGAAACTGACGATGATGCGCGGCGAGAATTGCATCGAGGCCAGCGTAAGCGTCATGAGAAGGATCGCGAAA
>JBEKHQ010000021.1:0-11303 GCA_050012195.1 Bryobacteraceae bacterium
TGGTCGAGCCGTCGGCGTTGGTCGTAAAGACCATCGGGCGAATGCCGGCGGTCTCTTTCCAGAACCATGCGACCGCGTCGGTGGACGTATCGATCGCGGTGATGATGCCCGTCACCACCGAACCGGACACCGCGTATTTGCTGTCCGGCGTCACATAGACATTGTGAATGGCGCCTTGGACGGGGATCGATTTGACGCGCGTCAGCGTTTCGGTGTCGATGACGTCCACGGCTCCCGGAGCTTGCGCGATGCCAACGTAAACTTTGCGGCCGTCGGAGGTGACCGCGAGATTGTTGGGGCGCCCGCTCAATGGAACCTTTTTGATAATTCGCAGAGTCTTGCTGTCCACGACGTCCATGGTGCGCGTGGGTTCTTCGGTGATGTAGATGCGCGCGCCGCCGGGCGCGATTACAGTGCCGTGAGAGACGTCGATGCCCTCTATGGTGCCGGCGATTTTATTTGTCGCCGGATCGATAACGTGGACGTTGTCGCCCGCGGAATTGGTTTGAATGACGCGTGGGCGCAGCTCGGCGGCCAGCTGAAGAGAGGCGGCGCAAACCAGCGCGAGCGCGGTGAAGTGCGGGTGTTTCGGTTTCATTGGGCTTTATCTCCGTTGACCCACGCCGCGATGGTCTTCCACTCCGGGTTATCGCGCGAGGGCCAGAATTTTCCGCCGGTGTGCGACGGATCGCCGCCCGCACTGACCGCGAGCGGATGCAGGAGTAACCGGCTGTCGGCCGGATCGCCCGGAGCCACCAGCGCGGCAACGATTTGAAAATTAGCGCGCGACTGTTCGACAGTCCAAGCCGTCGCGCCTTCAGCCAACGGCTGCAACCGCAAACGCGATGCGACTCGGGTGTGGCAGCTTGCGCACGCGTTTCCAGTGCCCTCGTTGGGTTCCCGCGCCTTCAAAAACAACGGCTCCACGTTTTTGCGGTAGTAGTTGAAATCGAGAGCAGCGGGGGCAGTGGCGGCCGGGGGAGCCGGAGCGCCGCTATTCACCCAAGCGGCGAGCGTTTGCCACTCGGGATCGTTCTGGGATTTCCAATGTTTGCCGCCCGCGTGAAAGGGATCGCCGCCCGCATCGGCCGCCAACGGATGCATCAGCATGCGGCTCGCCGTCGGGTTGCCGGGCACAACCTCCTGCTTCCACGCATCGAAGTTCTTGCGCGCTTGCTCTTCGGTCCACTTCGTCGCGCCGGGATCGAGTTCCTGGAGCCGCGGCGTCTGGTTTTCGTGGCACTCGATGCAGCGCGCGTGTCCGGGTCGCTTAGCGAGAAAGATCGGCTGAACGCGATCGCGGAAGAACTCGTAGTTCAGCGTCGCCGTCGATTGTCCAACCAGCGAGGCACACGCGCAGATGCAGACTAACGATTCCCGGCGCGCGGCATTCATTTTGAAGGGCCCTTCGAAGACACGGTTAGTAATCCATAAACCGCCAGCTGATTGGAGAAGGTCGGCACGAATACCTTCCCGTTCACCACCGTCGGCGGGACAAACTTCGCAAAAACTCCGGGCGCGTCGCGGGTGGGCGAAGTGGTGCTGCTCCAGAGCAAGTGCGTCAAATCGTCCGCATCGAAGGCGCTCAGTACGCCCACCGCGGGATTTTGGTTGACGTCCGCTGTGGTCAGCCACACGATGCCGGTGCCGTCGCGGCCGCTATCGGATGAGATGGCGATCCCGGCAAAGTAGGTGGGGAACGACGGGGTTTGAGACTGAACCTGCGTGCTGAACACGCCATTCGTAATCCGGAAAGCCTCCAATGGGCCGCCGTACGCGGATGCCACGTACAGCGTAGGGCCGCTCTGATTGTTCCACAAGGCGGTATCCCAAATACCCGTCGAAGTCACGTTGAAGCTCTGCGAAGTGGCCGAGTTAGCGGGCGTGGTGTGCCCCATGTCGCTGCGCGGTGTCAGATAGACGTTGCCGCTTTTTCCCGCGGTCACCAGCAGGTTCGTACCCGGTACGAGAATGATGCCGGACGACCCGAGGTCCCGGTCGCCGTCGGTCAAGTCGACAAAATTGTCCGGCGTGAACCAGTCCATTACGTCGAGATGGATTGGCGACAGTCGGAGCATCGATTCCCCAAAATTCGTCATTCCGTCGTAGTCCCCGTTTCCGGTCGCCACGTACAGGCTCGCGCCGTCTTGGATGAGTGGAGCGCTTCCCTCTGCGCGGGTAACCTTCACGCCGCCCCCGTCGTCGATCGCCGGAGCGCGTCCGGATTGCCAAATGGAGGATCCGGTTCCGTTAGGTGATGTGCATAAGATCGCCAATTGGTTTTGCAGGTTGGATGCATCGTAAGCGAACAGCCAGCCATGCCACGGAGGGGCGTCCCCGTGCGAGCCGAAAGCGACGTAGAGCTCCCGATTCAGCAGCGCTACGCCCGGTCTTTGGAGCTGTTGCGTGGCGTTGAATTGGACAGTCTGGCCCCCATCTCCCGTACCCGAGACCGAGCCCGCAATGACGCTGGGACCATTCGCGATCTCATGTCCATCGGCCAACGACAGCGCATGCAGGGTAAACGTGGGATTCCCGTTTTCCACGGTTTCTGAAACCAAATAGATCGCTTGTTGGCCGAGGTCGATCACCGGCGTGCTCAAGATTCCAACTTCGACATCCACGTCGGTAAAGTGCCCACCGTCCAGCCACGGCGGTGCCTGGATTGCCGACGCTGGGATGGACGTGCCCAGGTTTACTTTCCAGAGCGGAGCGCCGCTCGCGATCGCATCGGCGTCGAATGCGTACACGCTATCGTGCATGGTCGCCGCGTAAATCACGTTGTGGAGATGGCCGGCGATCGCAACGCCGCTTACGTACAAAGGCTGGGCGTAGATTTCTCCATCCACCGGAAGCGTCCCCAACTTACCGAAGCTCTGGGCGTTGACGGTGGCTGGATTGAGAATCGTTTCGCTGTTGTTGGAATTGGTCCGATCGGTGTCGTAGTTGGCCGTGAGAACGTTGATCTGAGCCGCCGCGATCGCGACCATAATGGACGCAAGGAAGATTAGCCTTGAAACCGAATTCATCTGTGCGTGGCCGCCGAACGTCGAACAGTCCGCCAGCGCAGTATTGATTATATTCCGGCGGAGGCGCTTCGAGTTCGACGAGATGGCCGAACCGGAACGCTCTTTTCTAACGCGATGCCCGCTACAAGGCCGGGTGGGGAGGAAGGTTAACGGGTCGTGTCTGTTGTGGAGCTCTGGGGCGACTTAGGCAGTAATCCGTAAACCGCCAACTGATTTGAGAAGGTCGGTACGAATACCTTCCCGTTCACCACCGTGGGCGGGACAAACTTCGCGAAGATGCCCGGCGCATCGCGGTCGGATAGGGTGGTGCTGCTCCAGAGCGAGCGGGTCAAATCGTCTGCGTCAAAGGCGTCCAGAATTCCTGGCGCTGGAGTTTTGGTAAAGTCGCCCGTGGTCAACCAGACGATGCCCGTGCCGTCTTGTCCGCGGTCGGATGAAATTGCGATCCCGGCATAGGTGGTAGGGAAACTACCGGTTTGCGATTGAGCCTGTGTGCTTATCAGTCCATTTGTAATCCGGAAGGCCGCCAGAGGGCCGCCAAACGGCTCGGCCACATAGACCGTCGGGCCGCTCTGGTTGTTCCACAACGCTGTATCCCATATACCGTTGACAGTCACGTTGAAGGTCTGCGCAGTGTCGGAGTTTGCGGATGCAACGTGCCCCATCCCGGTGCGAGGCGCTAAATACAAGTTGCCATTTTTCCCGGCTGTCACCAGCAGGTTGGTCCCGGGCACGAGAATGACGCCGGATGAGCCGAGATCCCAGTCGTTGTAGCTCAAGTCGGCAAAGTTGTCCGGTGTGAACCAGTCCACCACGGCGAGATCGGTTGGCGACAACCGAAGAATCGACTCCCCAAAATTGGTTATGCCGTCGTAGTCACCGTTCCCAGTGGCGACGTATATGCTGGCTTCGTTTTGGATTATGGGAGTACGTCCGCCTCCGCGCGTGACCTCGATCCCGGCCCCATCATCGATCGCCGGAGCACGTCCGGCTTGCCAAATGGAGGATCTGACACCGTTCGGCGTAGTGCAGAAGATCGCCCGCCGGCCCTGCAAATTGGATGCATCATACGCGAACATCCAGCCATGCCAGGGTGGGTCGTCCCCATGCGAACCGAAACCGACGTATAGCGCTCGATCTAGCAGCGCCAGACCCGGCCTTTGGAGCAGTTGCGCGGCGTCAAACTCCACGGTCTGGCTCCCGTCTCCCGTACCTGCCACCGACCCTGCGATGACGACGGGGCCTCGCTCGATCTCGTGTCCATCGGCTAGCGATAACGCATGCAGGCTGAACGTCGGATTTCCATCTTGCAGCGTGTCGGAAACTCCATAGATGGCTTGCCGGGCGAGATCGATCACCGGCGTGCTCAAGATTCCCACCTCGACGTCCACATCGGTAAAGTTGAGCGTCGCGGGAGGTATCGAAGGACCCAGGTTCACGTTCCAGAGCGGAGCGCCGCTCGCGATCGCATCGGCGTCGAATGCGTACACGCTATTGTGCATCGTCGCTGTATAGATCACGTTGTGGAGCCGGCCCGCAATCGAAACGCCGCTCACGTACAAAGGCTGGGCGTAGATTTCCCCGTCCACCGGAAACGATCCCAGCTTGCCGAAGCTCTGGGAGTTCACGCTGGCGGGATTAAGAATCGTTTCGCTGTTGTTGGAATTAGTCCGATCCGTGTCGTAGTTGGCCGTAAGCACGTTGACCTGAGCCGTCGAGATCGCGACAAAAATGGACGCAAGGGAGATTAGCTTTGAAACGGAATTCATCGGTGTGTTGCCGCCGAACGGCAAACAGTCGCCGACAGCGCAGTATTGATTATATTCCGACGGACGTGCTGGGAGTTCGACGAGATCGCCTCTCGCCTCGCCGCACGGAAACGCTCTCCTGGCTGTACGATTGGATTACGAGCAGCTAAACAGGAGGCAAACATGACGAAACCAGTTCTTACGGCGGCTATTGCGGCGGCCGGCGCGCTACTACTCGCACAGGACAAAGCGTCTGCTCCAACGGTTCCGGTCCAAACCATCGTGACCGTCGAGGCTCACAAGGGTAAAAACGTTTCCGGGCTGAACCGCGAAGACGTAGTGGCCTTGGAGGGAAAGCAACGTCTCCAGGTTTCCAGTCTCACTGCCGGCGAAGCGGCCGGCCTCGAGCTGTTTCTATTGATCGACGACGCCTCGGGCGAAAGCTTGGGCTCCCAATTGTTCGAATTAGGCCGGTTCATCGAGAACCAGCCGCCGGCGACCGCCATCGGCATCGGTTATATGCGGAACGGCGGCGCGAATATCGCGCAGAATTTTACCAAGGATCATCTGGCGGTCGCCAAAGCGCTGCGGCTGCCGCTTTCTTCGCCGGGCGTATCGCCCAGTCCGTTTGAATCGCTGAGCGATTTGATCAAGCGCTGGCCCGCGACCACCGCGCGCCGCGAAGTGATCCTGGTGACCAGCGGCATCGATCCACTGGGCGGCGAAGCGGACGATCCCTATCTGAACACCGCCATCCAGCAAGCCCAGCGAAACGGCGTCATCGTTTATGCGCTCTACACTCCGGCCGGAGGCCATCTCGGCCACAGCTACTGGCGCATGAACTGGGGGCAGAATCACTTGTCGCAGCTCGCCGAAGAAACGGGTGGCGAATCCTACATGCTCGGATTCGGAGCGCCGGTTTCGTTCGCTCCTTACCTCAACGAAATTGCCGACCATCTCGCTCATCAGTACATCGTGGGATTCCAGGCGATCGCTCGCAACAAAGCCGGCCTGCAATCGGTGAGATTCACCACGGAGCTCCCGAATACGGAATTGGTATCGGCGAGCAAGGTTTGGTTTCCGGCGGGCCTGTAGTTCTCAGCTGACGCTCTCAGCGCTATACCGCGCGATCAGGCCAGTCCGCACCGCGTTTCGATAGACGCTCCCGAAAAACCAGCCCGCGATCGCGATATCGAGCGTCGCCAGGCATCCGCCCACAACCAGCGAACTGGTCGACACGGCGTGGCCGGAGATGATGGCTCGCAGATTCTCAAATACGTACGACGGCGGCAGCGCGTAAGAAATCGACCGCATCCAGCGCGGCAGCGTGCTTAGCGGATAGAAGACCGCGGCGAAGGGAGATATCAGCGCCGGAATGGGCCAGACGAACCACTCCGCCGCGGGTCCCAGCCGCAACACGATGGCGCTGGCCGCAATGCCAAGAGCGATTCCAAACGCAAACAGGATCAGCAGAAACGGAATCATCACCAGGCCGTACAGGAAAAACGACAGGCCGAATACGACGATCGCCAGAAAGAGCATCACCAGCAATCCCACGGAGCTGGTCGCGATGCTGGACAGCACCAGGCCGCTTACGTATTCCGAAATGGATAGCGGGGTGGCGAAAACATTGAGGAAGTTCCGCGACCACACGTCCTCGAGGAACGCCATGGAGACGCCTTGCATGACGCGGATAAAGAAATCCCACAGCAGGACCGCACCCAACAGCGCGGGGACGAAGTTGAAACTGGAGCCGGTGAAGGTGTTCAAGTACCGGGTGATGAATCCCCACAGCACGATGTCGATGGTCACCCATGCGAATAGCGGAATCACGCGCGCGGGACTCCCGCGCAGCAAATAAAACTGCCGCAAAACGATGGCCGACACGCGCGTGAACCGCATCCCTACTGGCTCCGCTCCAGCGCCAGCGGCTCGCGGGCGACGGCGATGAAGAGTTCCTCCAGCGTCTCCTTGCCGTTCTCGCTCGGCAACGATTTCGGATCTCCCTCCAACAGGATCTTCCCATGCGAGAGGAACAGCACTCGGTCGCACACTTCCTCGACTTCGTACATGTTGTGCGACGTCCACAACACGCCGGAGCACCCGCTCGCGACCAGTTCGCGGATCTTGGCACGGACGTCGCGCGCGGTGGCCGGATCCAGCGATGCCGTGGGCTCGTCCAAGAGCAGGAGATTCGGTCGGTTCAGCATCGCCTTGGCCAATGACACGCGGGTTTGTTCCCCCGACGAAAGCACTCCACAGCGGGTATTGCGGAGTGCGTTCAAGTCGAATTGCCGGAGCACGGTTTCGATTCGCTCCGCTAAGCCATCGACATCGTAGATCATCCCGAAAATGCGCAGATTCTGATACACCGTCAGATTCCCCGGCAGAGGTGCGTAAACCGCCGCGAAGTTGGTGCGCTCCAGCGCTTGCGCCCGATGCTGGGCGATGTCCACGCCTTCAATCTGAATGCGTCCCGACGTCGGTTCCAGAACGCCGAGAATCATGTTGATGGTGGTGGTCTTGCCGGCCCCGTTTGGGCCCAGCAGCCCTACGATTTCGTTCGGCCTAAGTTCGAACGAGATTCCGTCGACGGCCACCAAAGCGCCGTATTGCTTGCGCAGGTCCGATACGGCCAGCACCGTGTTCGTGCCGCTCACCGTGCCGCGCGGCTTGTGATGTTTCTCATGCTCGCACGCCTTCGAGGTTGGAGGCACGTCCATGGCCGCGCTGCGCTCGAAGAATCCGTCCGGCTTCAGCTGGAACCCGATGGTCGCCACCGGCATCACCGGCCAGTCTTCCGGGCGTGGAACGTGCATGTGCGCGAATACGTACCAGAGCACCACCTCGGTGTTTTCGACGCTGCGGTCGGCGGAGGTCCAGCGCGGCAGACCGTCTCCGGTGGGATGTTGATTGGGATAGTCGCCCGCCGCATAGCGCTCGCTCGGGTTGTACGGCGTCACCCAAAGGTGATTCGACATGAAGCCCGCCCGGCGCATCACGGCCGCGTCCGGCTGCACCAGCGGAGGACAATTTTCGCCTGGCACCAACCGGTAACCCACGGGCCGGCCCAGCTGATTCTTGCGGCTCGGATTCACGACGCGCCAGAACCGCGCCGAGCTCGCATTCACTCGCCGCTGCGCCTGTTTCTCGGTGGCGAGCAGCGTCTCTTCGGCCTTGAACGCATTGCCATGCGGATTCGCGGGGCCCGGCGGAACGCTCGCGCTATTCACCTCGTAGACCGAATTGTTCGGTCCATCCACGGTAGCCACCAACCGGGCGGCGAAAATGTGCTGATGAAACGGCGCGTTCAGTCGCGGCGCGATTTCCACGCCGTACGCCGGTTTCTCGCCGGGCGCGAGCGTGGTGGTGTTCAGGATGCCGGTCAGCTTGATCTCGCACTGAATCGTTCCGTCCAAGCAGAAATACCAATAGAAACCGTATTCGTAGTTCCCCACCGTCGCGATGAACGAAACCGAGAGCCGCCGCGATCTCCGCACTTCGGATTGATTGGTGCGCCAATCCGTGTGCTTCCACAGAATCCCGAAGTCCTCTTCGTGCAGGCAAACCGCGTGCTTCAATTCCGTAACGCGGCCGTAGCTGTCGATTTGCGGAAAATCGAAATAGTGGATCACGCCCAGGCAATCGCAGCCGAGCGCCAGTGAGTTAGCCAGCATGCCGATGCCGTATTCGCCGATGTCGAATGCGTTTTTGCGGTAGTACTGCTCGCCGGGATCTCCGTAAGGAACCACCATCTCGGAAATCGAGGCGCGATACAGGACGGGCCGTTCGCGGCCTTCGTCGTTGTAGCTGATGGTATGCAGCACCAGCCCTTCGCGCGCGGTGAATCCCACTCGGAACTTCCACTTTTGCCACTCCACCTGATTGCCTTCCACGGTGAAGCTGGGCCCCTCGGGCTGCGCGATTTCGATCGGCTTGAGATCCTTGCGCGTGTTCGGAATGTACTCGCGCGCCCAGTTGCCGGCCTCGGGCGGCAGGGGCGTCACACCGTAATCTTCAATGCGCAGGATCTCCATTTTGTTGAGATCCACTACAACCACCATGGTGTCGAGCGGCCTCGCGTAGCCGTTGTCCAGCGCTTCCGATCGGACGAAGCACAGCGCCCGCATCCGGCGCCGTCCCTGGTCTTCGGCGACCTCGGTGCCGTACATTCCGGCCGACCACGGTTCCACCATCACCAGATCGGCGTTGGTGACGCCACGTTTCGCCAGCGCAGCTAAAAATTCTGGCGAACGTTTCACGGCTTGCTCCACTTCGCCGAACTCGTCGAGCATGATGGGCGGCTGGACGCCGGCGGGAAGTTGTGCGAAAGATGCCACCGACTTGCGGTTCAGATCCACGACGGCCTCGTACCCGGCCTGCGTGCTCCGATCCAAAAGCAGCACGAATGCCTGGCGTTCGAACGGCGCGCCCGGGCGATATTGCTCCACCGCGTTCTTATCCGGCTCATGCAGGAAGGCCGAGACGAAGCGGACGCTCGCGCCGAGCTGTTTTTCGGCGATGAGAATTCGCAGGGCCTCTTCGATTTCCTGGGCCGACAGCGGGTCCAACGGATGCCGCGCCGCTATCGGTGCTTTGCCGTTTTCCGAATGGGCATGCGAACCCTCATGAGCGATTTCAGTAGGCTGTGCCATGTTGCCGATCCTTTCGGGGAAAGCTCATGGTAGCAAATGCAAAGTGTTTACACGCCGCTGGCTGGTATTGAGAGAATCAAGACACAAACAATGGAAGAACGCATTAGTTGGTTTCCCGTCCCGCCCGAATCCGAATTGCCCGAAAACCTGCGCGGACTCTTCGCCAAAGCCCGCCAACGGCTCGGATTCGTCCCCAACGTGTTCCGCGTCTATAGCTTTCGTCCCGAGCGTTTGTCCGCCTGGTTTTCGCACTACAAACAACTGCATGAGCCCACCGAAAACCTGAGCGCCGCCGAGCGCGAGATGATCGCCGTCGCGGTCTCGATGGCCAACGGCTGCCTCTATTGCCTGGTGGCGCACGGCGCGGCGTTGCGCGAAGCGCTGGGCGACCCGATCCTGGCCGACCGCATCACGCTCGATTACAAGCGCGCCGGCCTCAACCCCAAACACACGGCCATTCTCGATTTCGCCGTACGCCTCACCAAGACTCCGCTGGACTGCCTGGAATCCGACCTCAACCATCTCCGCAGTCTGGGATTAACTGAGCACGAGGTATGGGACGTCATCGAAATCGCGGCCATGTACAACTTCACCAACCGTATGTCCCAAGCCACCGGCATGCTTCCCAATCGCGAGTATCACGCGCTGGCTCGCGAGACCAAGTAACCACGCGCGCGCCAGTCGGCCTCGAGCGCGGGCTCGATGCTAGTATAAGTGGATGAAAACCAGCCAAGCTTCCCCACGACGGTAGGGTTGGCGAAATTCGCCATGAGCGCCGCCACACCCTCACCGCAGCGCGACGACCATTCGTCGTACGGACTCAAGCCGGCGGTCCTGTCTCCCAGCGAAACGCTCGCCCAATCTGTCGCTCTCATCGCACCCACTTGCGCGCCTGTGATGACCGTGCCTCTGGTATTCGCGTTGGCGGGCGACGGTTCGTGGCTCGTCTTTATCATTGCAACGGTAACCATTGTGCTCGTCGCGATGAACATTAATCAGTTCGCTCGCACCTCTTCCTCGCCGGGATCTCTATACAGCTATATCGCCGCGCACATGCATCCGGTAATCGGGATGCTGGCGGGATGGGCATTGTTGATCGCCTACATCGGAACCGCGTCGGCCGTGGCCGCCGGATTCGCGCACTATGCCAACGTCGTCCTGAAGGATCTTTTCGGCTTCCAGGCGATCCCGGTTCTGCTAACGGCCGTGTGCGTGGGCGTGGCCGCGTGGCTGGCGTACAGCGACGTGCAGATCTCCGCCCGCCTGATGCTCGTTCTCCAAACCGCATCGGTCGCGCTAATTTCCTTGATCGCGTTCGGCATTTTATTCCAGCACGGGTTGCATTTCGATACGGACCAACTCACCTTGCACGGCGTCACGCCCGAGAAACTTCGGCTGGGATTGGTTCTCGCCATTTTCTGCTCGGTGGGATTTGAGAGCGCCACTTCTTTAGGCTCGGAAGCCCGCGACCCGCTCCGAAGCATACCGCGAGCCGTGAAGTGGAGCGCGATCCTGGCCGGTCTATTTTTCTTTCTGTGCGCCTACACCGAGGTCTTGGGCTTCCGCGGCGAAAGCCAGACGTTCGATCACAGCGCCGCGCCGCTGCATGTTCTGGCTCGCAAGACGGGCCTGCCGCCTCTCGCGGGAACGTTCACCGATCTCGGCGCGGTCCTGAGTTTTTTTGCGTGCGGCCTGGCTTGCATCACCGCCGGTGCTCGCGTGCTGTTCCTGATGGGACGGCACGGGGCGCTGCATTCGCTGCTCGGGGAAGCGCACGAAACTAACCAAACTCCGCATCGCGCGGTGCTTTTATGTTCGCTGGCCGCGTTTCTGCCGGCCGGCATCCTTACTATGCGCGGCCTGGGCGGATT